>CALRNG020000084.1:0-10809 GCA_943369495.1 Rhizobium sp. Q54 | reverse complement strand
CGCGCTGACCTTCGCCGGGGCCATCCAGGTGCATCTGCAGCGGGTGATGGGCATGTCCTATATGGAGGTGCAGGACCATATCGCCCCCTTCTACTGGGTGCGGCTGGGCTCGGGTGTGCTGGTTGTTGTGGCGGCATTGATGTTCCTGTGGGCCGTGTTCGGCCCGGTCCGTGACGCCCGCAAGGTGGTGCAGCGGCGCAGCGGTGCTACCCCCGTCGCTGCCGAGTGAAGTGATGCCGGGTGCGGTGGGCTGCCGCTGCACCCGGCCCTTTCGCCTTAACAGGAGTTGAGCCATGCAAACAGCTGCAAATCTGCAGGCGGTCGAAACCTCGCCCTTCTATGCCCAAACCGGCAATGAGTGCCTGTTGTTCGAACAGGCCTATCGCAACCGCCTGCCGGTGCTGCTGAAAGGGCCGACCGGGTGCGGCAAGACCCGTTTCGTCGCGCATATGGCGGCCCGCCTGGGCCGCCCGCTCTATACCGTGGCCTGCCATGATGACCTGACCGCCGCCGATCTGACCGGCCGTTACCTGCTGAAAGGTGGGGAAACGGTCTGGGCCGATGGCCCTTTGACCCGGGCGATGCGGGAAGGGGCAATCCTTTACCTGGATGAGGTGGTGGAGGCGCGCAAGGATGTCACCGTCGTGCTGCACCCCGTTACCGATGACCGGCGCGTGCTGCCCCTGGAACGGACGGGGGAGATGCTGGCCGCCCCGCCGGAATTCATGCTGGTGATCTCCTACAACCCCGGTTACCAGAATGTGTTGAAGGCACTGAAACCTTCCACCCGGCAGCGCTTCATCGCGCTGGAATTCGGCTATCCCGACCCGGAAACGGAGGCCGCCATCGTTTCCGCCGAAAGCGGGCTGCCCAAGGAACGCTGCGTGCCACTGGTGCGGGTGGCCAATGCGCTGCGCGACCTGAAGGGCCAGGATGTGGAAGAAGGGGCATCCACCCGGCTGCTGGTCTATGCCGCCACCCTGATCCGGTCCGGGATCAAGCCGGATGCGGCGCTGGAGGCCGCCTTACTGCAACCCTTGAGCGACGATCCGGATGTGCAGGCCGCCCTGGCCAGGGTGGCCGAACTGGCCTGGGGGTAAGCGCCCATGTCCATCTTCGAACCAGAGGAATTTGTCGGCTCCCGCTGGCACCGGCTGGTGGGCGGCCTGACCACCCTGCCCCATCATCCGCCAGCCGCCGTCAGGCTGGCCAATGTACGGGGGCGGTTGGGCGTTCTGTTCCGTGCGCTGGGCGGGGATGGTGCCATCCGCCTTGCCGAAGCGGCGGCAACTACATCCCGGCATCGGCTGGGCTTCCTGCACCGCGTCGGGCTGGGGCAGGAGAAGCTGGAACGCGCCGTTCTGGACAGTACCAGCCTGCGCCTGCCGGCGGTGATCGACTATTTCCCTGACGCGGCGGACAATGCCGCCCTTTATGAATGGCTGGCCGGCTGGTTCGCCCATGCCGTGCCGGTGGCGGATTCTGATGACGCGCTGGTCCAGGATATCCAGGCGTTACGCGGCGCCGTGGCCGGTACGCGCGCCGCCCTGAAGGCCTGGCCGGGCCTGCGCCCCCTGTTCCACCGCCTACGCGCGGCCGCCCTGGCGGCCCGCCCGGAACGCCGCCTGCCAGCGGTGGAAGCGCAGATGGAAGCAGCGATCCGCGCCATCCTGGGCGGGTATCGCCCCCCGGATAATGCTTTTCTCTTTCTGATCGAACAGCCGGGGGCGGTAATCGGCCCCCTCTCCGCCCCGCGCGGCTATCGCCCCTTCCTGCCCATCCCGCTGTTCGGGGAAGTACGGCAGATGCCGGGAACGGCCCCACCGGAGGATCGGGAGGAAGGGGCCGGCACATCCGATGCCGCCGATCATCGCCGCCGACAAGCGGAACGGCGGCAGACGGACCAAAGCGACCGGGGCGACCCGCTCTGTTTCCACCGGTTTGAAACCATCTTCTCCCTGGCCGAAATGGTGAATGTGAACCGCCGGGTGGACGAGGATGATGAGGAAGGTGCCCGACAGGCCGCCGACGATCTGACCGATCTGACCATCGGCAGCAACAGGCAGCGCACAGCCGCACGGCTGAAACTGGATTTGGACCTAGCACCCGCAGCGGTAGAGGAAACGGCCCTGCCCCTGGGCCTGACCTATCCCGAATGGGACTGGAAAAAGCAGGCCCACCGGCCCGACCATTGCTGCGTCATCACCGCCCGCGCCAAGGAGGATGGCGAGGCGTGGCAGCCATCGCCGGAGATGCAGCGCCAGATCCGCGCCGTGCGTCGGCAGTTCGAGGCGCTGCGTCCCCGCCGGGTGGTGCTGCATGGCCAGCCCGATGGCGACGATCTGGACCTGTCCGCCCTGGTGCGCGCCGCCGCCGACCGCAAGGCCGGCAGTGCAGGTTCGGAGAATTTGTTCATCGCCGGACGTGCCATTGAACGGGATTTATCCATGGCCGTGCTGATGGATGTATCGCTGTCCACCGATGCCGTCATCGGCGCGCATCGGGTGATTGATGTGGAAAAGGCGGCCCTGCTGGCACTGAGCCAGGGGCTGGACGCCTGTGGCGATGAACATGCGATCTTCACCTTCACATCCCGCCGTCGCAACGATGTGTGGGTGGATTTGGTGAAGGATTTCACCGACCCCGTGGATGCAAGGGTGGTACGCCGGATCGAGGGACTGAGGCCGGGGCAATATACCCGCATGGGGGCGGCGGTGCGCCATGTCACCGCGCAACTGGCCCAGCGCCCGCAGCGGCACCGGCTGTTGCTGTTGCTGACGGACGGCAAGCCCAACGATATTGATTATTATGAAGGGCGATACGGTATTGAGGATACGCGCGCCGCCATCCGGGAGGCGCGCAAGGCCGGGCTGAAAGTCTTCGGCGTCACGGTGGATGAGATGGCGCAGGATTATTTCCCCTATCTTTTTGGCCGGGGCGCCTATGCCATCATCACCCGTCCCGAACGGCTGCCCGCCGCCCTGCCTGCCATTTACCGCCAATTGGTCGGTTGAAGCGGGGTGCACCACAAGGCACCCCGTTTGGCCCCTACACCGCTGCTGAATGCCGGCCGCCGCTGGGCAGATAGGCATCGAAGGCGCTGGCGACGATGCGGGCGATTTCCGGCGCATGGTCGTGGATTTCCACCCGCCCGGCCGCCACCCGCACCCAGCCCTGTTCCACCAGGGCCGCCAGTTGCGGTGGCACGGCCATATCCGGTTGCGGCAGTTCTGCCTTGAAGCGGCAAAGGATATCCTCGATCACCCGGCCCCGCGCCACATCATCGGGCAGCAGGCGGCGCCCCCGCACCACGGGCAGACATCCCTCCTCCACCGCGCGCCGCCAACCATGATTGTCAGGGGCGTTCTGGGCGTAACCATGCGGCGTCCGGCTGATGGAGGAGGCACCGATGCCGATCAGGCTTTCCGCCTTATCCGTTGTGTAGCCCTGGAAATTCCGCCGCAACGTGCCCGCATTGGCGGCCAGCGTCAGTTCATCGTCCGGCAGGGCAAAATGGTCGATGCCGACGGCGCAGTAGCCTGCTTGAAGCAGCAAATCACGCGCCAGTTGCGCCTGGGCCAGCCGCCCGGCCGCATCGGGCAAATCCTCGTTGCGGATCAGCCGCTGGTGCGGCTTCATCCAGGGCACGTGGGCATAGCCAAATACCGCGATCCGCTGAGGACGCAGCCGCACCAGGGCGACCACCGTCCCCCGGATGGAGTCCAGCGTTTGGCGCGGTAGACCGAACATCAAATCGGCATTGATGGCGGTGATGCCGGCAGCGCGCAGGGCGGCAAAGGCGGCCTCAATCCGCTCTAGCGGCTGGATACGGGCGATGGCGGCCTGCACCGCCGGGTCCATCGTCTGTACGCCCAGGCTGGCACGGTTGATGCCCAGACGTGCAAGATGTCGCGCGCCTTCCGGCGTCACATGGCGCGGGTCCAGTTCAATGGCATGTTCCATGCCCGCCTGGAACCGGAAGCGGTGGGTCAGATCCTCCACCAGGCCGGTGAAACAATCCGGCGGCAGGATGTTGGGTGTGCCGCCACCCCAATGGATATGGGACAGCGGGGCGGGTCCGAGGTGCCGCGCCACCAGGGCAATTTCATCATGGACGGTGGCGGCATAGGCGCGGATGGGATCATCGCGCAATGCCGCTTTGGTGGTGCAACCGCAATAGGTGCAGATGGTCCGGCAGAAGGGGATATGCAGATACAGCGAGACCGGCTTGCCGGTCACACCCGCCGCCCGCAGCCATTCCCCATAATCCGCAGCGGTAATGTCCGCGGAAAAATGCGGTGCCGTGGGATAGGAGGTGTACCGGGGAACCGGCTGGCCTGACAGGGCCACCAGTTCAGGGGAGATTGATGCTGTCATGATGCGTTGCGTCCTGCGGGTGGGCTCGTAAAGGAGGACAAAACCATGACCCTGCGATGCAGAATGAACGTTGCGCGGCGTCAACGTCGCCAGCGCTTGGCAGGTCTAGCCTCGACCCATGATTTGAGGAGGGTGCACCATGGCCGCAGCGTTAACCGTACCGATCAGAGCGGAAACGATCCTTGATGATTTGATGGCGACATACAAGGTGACCATCCCGATCTTCATCCGCTGCAAGATGATGTGTGTCGGCTGCCCCATCGCCAGCCTGCATGATGTGCAGCAGGCTTGCACCGAACATGGCATCCCGCTTTCGGCGTTTCTCGCCGAAATCAATGGTGCGATCATGGCCGACCGCTGAAGAATGGATTGAAGCGGATGCCGTTTCAGGCGGTATCCGCCGCCATATCCGCACTCACAGGCGATCTGCCCTCACGCCGCCATTACTCACCGCTGCCTTCGGCCAATATAAAAAGCCGATGCGCATCCACCACGATGACGCGTTTGCGGCTGGAGGTGATCAGCCCTTTGACCTCCCACGCCGCCATCACACGGCTGACCGTATGCAGCGTCGTTCCCGTCATCTCCGCGATATCCTGCCGGGTTACCGGGAAATCGATCAGGATTCCTTCCTCCGTCTTGCGACCTGCCTGACGGGCCAGACGGAGCACGGCATGGGCAACCCGGCGCTCCACCTCCTCCGTTGATAATTCCAGGATCCTTGTGTGGGCATCCTGCAGGCGCTGCCCGACCGCTTGCAAGGCGTTGACCGCCAGCGCCGGGCATCTGGCAATGAAATTGTCCCACTGGCTGGACGGCCAGGCCAGCGCCAGGCTTTCGACAACGGCAACAGCTGTCGCCGGGTAGTCGGGGCGGCGCATGGCCATGGCGATACCGAAAATATCGCCGGGATTGACGTGTCGCATCACCACCTGCTGCCCATCCTGCGTCGTCTGGGTCACTTTCAGGCAACCGTTCAGCAAGCAGAAGAACTCGGTCGCCTCATGCCCCTGGGTGAAGGCGGCAGTCCCCTCGGCCAAGCGGCGAACCGATGCCATGGCAAGAACAGCGTCAAGATCATCACCATTCATCGCCTGAAAGATGCTGTGACCACGAATTAGCGACTGGTCAAGGCGTTGCGCCGCCATTCACGCCTCCAGTACTCCAAAGTGCCATCTAAATACTGACCGTCGCACATGCGACCAAATGACCGGCTATTCACCAGCTGAGGCACTCATTGCCTTTTCTCAAATACCGCAATGATGCTTCGTCGTCTACTCCCGTCAACAGCAACGGCAAAAGCCAAGAAAGGAAGTGCCATGTTGTCCCTCCGCGTCGCCCTTTGCGGGGCCGCTGCCGTCGCCCTGCTGATGGCAGCCCCGATCCGGGCCGATGAAGGCCCCAATCCCACATTCAATGCCAAGAACCAAGCCGATCTGACCATCGGGTTGCCGCGCGTTAAGGCGAAGCTGGTGGCCCCGCCCTTTGTGATGGAACATGACCAGATTGCCAAGGGCGGGCCCAAGGTCGTCCAGTTCACCATGAAGATCGAGGAAAAGGAGATCGTCATTGATGGTGAAGGCACGACCTTCCAGGCCATGACCTTCGACGGGTCGATGCCCGGCCCGACCATGGTGGTGCATGAAGGGGATTATGTCGAGCTGACGCTGATCAACCCCGACACCAATTCCATGCCGCACAATATCGACTTTCACAGCGCCACCGGCGCCTTGGGCGGGGCACAACTGACCCTGGTCAATCCCGGCGAACAGGCGGCCCTGCGCTTCAAGGCCACCAAGGTGGGCGCCTTCGTCTATCATTGCGCCCCGCCGGGCATGATCCCCTGGCATGTGGTCAGCGGCATGTCGGGCACCATTATGGTCCTGCCGCGCGACGGGCTGAAGGATGAGCGGGGCAAGCCCATCCGCTATGACCGGGCCTACACGATCGGCGAATTCGACCTCTATGTGCCCAAGGATGCCAACGGCAAATACAAGGATTATGAAAGTGCCGGCGACTCCTATGCCGACACCGCGGAGGTGATGAAGGGCCTGATCCCGACGCATGTGGTGTTCAACGGTGCAGTCGGCGCGCTGACCGGCGACAAGGCCCTGAATGCGAAGGTGGGCGAGACGGTGCTGTTCATCCACAGCACGGCCAACCGCGACACCCGCCCCCACCTGATCGGCGGCCATGGCGACTATGTTTGGGAACGCGGCAAGTTCGCCAATGCCCCGGAAAAGGGACTGGAAACCTGGTTTGTCGCGGGCGGCAGCGCCGGCGTGGCCACTTACACGTTCCACCAGCCCGGTATCTACGCCTATGTGAACCACAATCTCATCGAAGCGGCGGAACTGGGTGCCACCGCCCATGTCAAGGTCGAGGGCAACTGGAACAACGACCTGATGAAGCAGGTGACACCGCCCGGCCCCATCACCATGAACTGATCACGCGCAGGCGGCACGCAGCATTCTGCGGGCCGCCTGCCGCTTTCCTCATGCGGTCCAGAGGTGTCCCATGTTGACATCCAGCAGCATCAAAGCAGCCCTGATCGGGCTTTCGGCGCTCACCGCCGCCCAGATCTTCTTCCCTCCGCCGGACGACAGCGGTGCCGTGCGCATCAGGGCCGCCTCCCTGGCCTATCGGGAGCCAGGTGAATTTCTCCACCACGGCACACCCGTCAACGGCCCGCTGCGTGACATCAAGCTTCAAGCGCCCCTGACCATCATGCGCAACCAGGTGACCAGAGGTGAGTATGATCAATGCATCGCTGACGGCACCTGCCCCACCCTGGACATCACCGGCAAGCCCGAACGCCCGGTGACGGGCGTCAACTATGACGATGCCGTGGCCTATGCAAACTGGCTGTCGGCCAAGACGGGGGAAAGATGGCGGCTGCCAACCGACCGGGAATGGGCCCTGGCCGCCGGCTCCCGCTATAAGGACGACGCCTATACGGAGGTCAGCGACCCCAACAACCCGTCAAAGCGCTGGATCGCCACCTACACCGCAGAATCCCAGGGGCAGAAGCAGATTGATTCCACGCCGATGCCGATTGGCCATTTCGGGATCAACGAACATGGCCTTGCCGATCTGTCAGGCAATGTCTGGGAATGGACCTCCACCTGCTATATCCGCCACCATGTCAAACCGGACGGGCAGACGCAGGTGACGGAAAATTGTGGCGTTCGCGTTGCCGAGGGGAGCCACCGAGCCCTGATGGTCGGCTTCATCCGCGATCCGAAAGCCGGTGCCTGCTCCGTTGGCGTCCCGCCCGCCAACCTGGGCATCCGGCTGGTGCGGGACGAAGGCGGCCTGCGGCGATGGCTGGGGCTGTAAGACAGCCCCGCGACATCCTGTCCTGATGGCCGCTTGCCATGCGGCTATTCATCTCCTGTTTGCCCTGGCGCAAAGGTGTCGCTTTCCATCCGCGATATCGATGCCGGTGACGAATGTCGAAATCCACTGATGGAGCCAATTATGAACCCCAAAAGCCTTCTCCTCGCCGCCGCCCTTGTCATCGGCCTGCCCACGATGGCGACGGCAGCCGATCACGAGGTGAAGATGCTGAACAAGGGAGCCGCCGGTGCCATGGTGTTCGAGCCAGAACTGATCCGGATCGCGCCGGGCGACAGCGTCACCTTCAAAGCCACCGATCCCGGCCATAATGCCGAAACGATCCCCAGCATGCTGCCCACCGGGGCTGAAGCTTTTATCGGCAAAATGGGCCAGGATGTCACCGTGACCTTCACCACCGAAGGGGTCTATGGTGTGAAATGCAAGCCGCATTTCGCAATGGGCATGGTGGGGGCGGTCATCGTTGGCAAACCCTCCAATCTGGATGCCGTGAAAGCGGTGAAGAACCCAGGCCGGGCGGGCAAGAAGTTCGAGACCCTGTTGGGCGGGCTTTAACCGCAGCAATGGTCGCGCGCCGCCAGCATCGGGAAACAGGGGAAACTCGTCATGATTCTCTACGGGCTTCCCCTCTGCCTGCTCTATTTTGGTACCGGGCTGTTGCGCACCTTATGGCTTGATGCGCGGGTCGGTGCCCCGCTCGGGGCTTTGGTTGAACTGGCCGGCTTTCTTGCGGCGGGCGTCGTGGGGTTGGCGTTGACGCAGCGCTGGCGAATGATCGCATCCCGGATCGGGGATCAACCGCTTCGGGCAGGCCTCGTGGCGCTGGGCCTGTTCTTCGGCCTTGATGCCGCCATTGCCGTCGGCCTGTGCGGCGTTCCCCTCAGCACGCATTTCGCCCGGTTCATGACAATGGCGGGGGCCATTCAACTGGCGGGCCTGGCCGCTTATGCGGTGCTGCCGCGCCTATGGTACGGACCGGCCTGATCCATCCGTACCGACGCGGTTATGCCGGAGGACCATCATGTATTTACCGCGCGCCATATCTGCCGCCGGTCCTGCGACCGGGGGAACCGATGATGCCGACAGCACCCTTGCCGATCAGGCGAAAATTCCCGGCAATGTCATGATGTGGATCTTCATCATCGGCGATCTGCTGGTCTTTTCGGGCCTGCTGATCGGCTTTTGCGTGATGAAGCTGCTGAACAGAGATGCTTTCGTGGAAGGCCAGTCGATGCTGGCGGTCGCGCCTGCCATCCTGGAAACATTCGCACTGATCATCAGCGGCTGGCTTGCCGCCATCGCCGTGGAACGCCAGCGTCATGGGTGCCGTTTCAAACCGGCGCTGATCGGCACCATGGCTTCCGGCCTGTTGTTCCTGGTCTTTAAAATCCAGGAATATGCCATCAGCATCGACCGGTTTGATTATGAAGCGACATTCGCCCAGATCTATTATCTGATCACGGGATTCCACGCGCTGCATGTGGCGCTGGGGCTGGTGCTGTTCAGCCTGTCCTTCTTGAAATCGCAACAGCTCTATCTGGCGGATTATGCCCGATACTGGCATTTCACGGATATGATCTGGCTGATGATCTTCCCGACGCTCTATATCATCCGGTGACATGATGCGTGCCATCCATATCGCCACCATCACCCTGCTCAGCCTGACCAGCCTGTCCATGGTCGCCAGTACCCTTCCCGCCGGTGTCGTTGCCCTGATTTTCGGGCTCACCTTCACCAAGGTGATGATCGTCCTGCTGGTTTTCGCAGAGATGCGCCACGTCGGGCAGTCCTGGCAAATCGCCTTTGGTTCCTATTTCGTGGCAGTCATCGGTTGCCTGTTCCTGCTGCACAGGCTGACCGGGATCGGCGGGTAGCGCCTTTGCGGATGGGAGTGCAATGGCACCCTCCAACATAAGCCCCACGAAATGCTGGCGGCTGTTTGTGCCACCACAACGCCAGCGCATTCTGGGGGGCGATAAGAAGGGGGGACGCAGTAAAAGGTATCCCCACCATGACCCAGCCTTTTGAAGAGACATTCCGTCCCCGCCCTGCCCGCTTCGCTTTGTTCGCTTACGGGTTCCGCCCGTTCTTTCTGGCGGCCGGGCTACATGCCATTATCCTGCTGGCGCTCTGGCTGCATGTTCTGCACAGCGGTCATTGGCCCGATGGTCTGGGCAATCCGGCCGACTGGCATGGTCATGAAATGCTGTTCGGTTTCGCCGGGGCCGCCATCGCCGGCTTCCTGCTGACCGCGGTGCCGAACTGGACCGGGGAGCGAGGATTCGCGGGCGGCAAGCTGGTGGCACTGACACTGCTGTGGCTGGCCGGGCGGCTGGCCCTGAACCCGATCGCGCCGCTGCCGCCATTGCCGGGGGCGCTGATCGACCTTGCCTTCTTTCCGGCGCTGGGGGTGATGGTACTTCCCTCCATCATCCGCGCGCGCAACCGGCGTAACTATATGATGATGCTGTTGCTGCTGTTGCTCACTGCCGCCAGCGCCCTCTACCATCTGGATCGCCTGAGCTGGGTGCCGGGGATTTGGGCGGTCGGTCGGGTTCTGGCCATCGACATGGTCTTGATCATGGTGGCGTTGATCGGCGGACGGATCGTTCCCTCCTTTACCAGCAGCGCGTTGAAGCGGCTGGGTCGACCGGCCACCATACCCACCTTCGGCTGGGCTGACCGGCTGGCCCTGGCCACCTCATTGGCGCTGACGCTGGCCGATATCCTGCAACCGAACGGGTGGGTGCCGGGGGTACTTGCGCTTGTCGCCGGTCTGGCGCATGGGCTGCGTCTGGCCCGCTGGCAGGGATGGAAAGGGGTGGATCAGCCCATCCTGTTTATCCTGCATGTGGCTTATGGCTGGATCCCCGTCGGCCTGATCCTGAAGGCGGGATGGCTGCTGACGGGATTGACTGTCGGCCAGAGCTGGGTGCATGCGTTGACCGCCGGTGCCTTCGCCACCATGATCCTGGCCGTGATGAGCCGTGCGGCGCTGGGCCATACCGGGCGGGAGATTGTTGCCGCCAAGGCAACGGTCACCGCGTACCTGCTGTTGACCCTGGGCGCGCTGGT
>CALRNG020000083.1:0-10862 GCA_943369495.1 Rhizobium sp. Q54 | reverse complement strand
GTGTAGGGAACTTCACCGGGTAACCGGCTGCAAGGACAGTACACGGTTCAACGCCGCGCGGAAAGCACATCCGCGTGGGCCGGTCCAGCAGCCATCCCACAGAGACCCTACACTGGATATTGACCGGATGCACTATCAAAGCCGTCGATTGTTACCGAATGATAGCAGAGCTGGCGGCCTGCCCACGCAAGGACCGCATGGCCCGATAAGGGCTTTCAGCACTCAATTGCGCCGGGTTTTTCCATGAAAAAGTTGGGGAATACCATGGCTGGTAGGCCTTCTTCTATAGATGGGCTATTAGAGCCGCCTATTTGGGCTTGCACAATCCGTGCAACCGCCCATTCGAAGACTGTTTCCCCTGAAAGGCATAAGAGGTAATCTCCCCTGTGTCGCAACAGGCAAGGCACCTTAACGGACGCATGGCCGCTACCCGCAGCACCGATGACGAAACGGTCGCCCCCTCGCTGAAGGATCGATTCCTGGCGTGGTGGGAGGGCCATGACGTTCAGCGCCGCCGACGCGAGGCGGCGGAGGAAGCCGCGGCCACCGGAGCAGGCGCCGGCGGCCCGCAGGGCGACGCCAAACACATGAACCGCAAGGGCAAGCCGCTCTGGACCGCCACCCGTATCGAGGTAGTGGAAAAGATCTGGGGGCCTGGCTTCTCCTCCCCCGGCGGGGATGATTTCATTCCGGCCATTGTGAAGCCGCTGGGCCTGAACCCGGCCATGAGCGTGCTGGATATCGGCGCCGGCCTGGGCGGGGCCACCCGCGCCATGGCCAAGCAATATGGCACCTGGGTCACGGGACTGGAGGGCAACCCCGTCCTGGCCGAGGCCGGGATGTTCCGGTCGCAGAAATCAGGCCTGGCGCGACAATCCCCCATCCTGTCGAGCGATCTGGAGAATTTCACCTGGGCCAAGCGGGTGGACGCCATCTTCTCTAAGGAGACCTTCTATACGGTCCGCAACAAGGACAAGATGATCGACAGTATCGAGGCGATCCTGAAACCGCGCGGACAGTTGCTGTTCACCGACTATGTGATCGACCCCGGCCATGCGCGCGGTCGTGATTTCGATGGCTGGATCCATGCCGAACCGGTGGAGCCCGCCCCCTGGACCGTGGAGCAATATGCAGGCGCCCTGGCGCAGCGGAACCTGGATATCCGTATCACCGAGGATAATACCGACACGCACCGCGCCCTGATCCTGACCGCCATCCAGGAGCTGGTGAAGCATCTGGAAACGGTTGCCATGGATCATGACACCAAATTGGCGGTGGTGGAGGAGGTGGAGATGTGGGCCCGGCGTGTCGCCGCCCTGTCATCGGGCCTGCGCTACTACCGATTCTATGCCCTGAAACCCGCCGAACTGAGCTGATCAGGGCCGCAAAGCCTGGTTTTTGCAGCGCGGGAGGGGGTTGCACGGACGTGATGCGCCTGTCTGGTTGACAGGGGGGCAACCCGCGACTATGTTCCGCGCCTCGCAAAGAACGCCTCCAGCGCCAGAGTGCTTATCATGAAGATCGTGAATTCGCTGAAGTCGATGAAGACCCGCCACAAGGCTTGCCGCGTCATCCGCCGCAAGGGCCGTGTCTACGTCATCAACAAGCTGAACCCGCGTTTCAAGGCCCGTCAGGGCTGAGGTCTCGCTGATTTGGTTTGCGCCGGGATGTAACAGTCCCGGCGGGCAGGAACCGCGCCTTTTGGCGCGGTTTTCGCGTTTGGGGGTTCCGCATCACTCCCGCGCTGTCGCATGGTATGGGCACAGGCCCCAGCCGGTGATGAACCATGCCCGTGATGCCCACCCCCGATCCCGCCGCCCTGTCGAAACGTGCCGAACTTCTGCGTCGGCTGCGCGAGGCGGTGCCCGGTGGGGTCATCGCGGATGAGGCATCGCTGCGCGCCTATGACACCGACGCGCTGACCGCCTATCGCCAGATGCCGATGCTGGTCACCCTGCCGCGCAACACAGCGGAGGTGGCCACCGTGCTGCGCCTCTGTCACCAGATGGGGGTGAAGGTAGTGCCGCGCGGCGCGGGCACCGGTCTGTCGGGCGGGGCGCTGCCCCTGGCCGACGGGGTGCTGCTGGTCCTGACCAAACTGTCGCGCATCCTGGAGATCGATTACGACAACCGCGCCGTCGTGGTGCAGCCGGGCGTCACCAACCTGGCCATCAGCCAGGCGGTGGGCGAGCGTGGCTTTTATTATGCGCCCGACCCGTCATCGCAGATCGCCTGTTCCATCGGCGGTAATGTCGCGGAGAATTCGGGCGGCGTGCATTGCCTTAAATATGGGGTGACGGCCAATAACCTGCTGGGAATCGAATTCGTCACCATGGACGGGCAGGTGCTGCGCCTGGGCGGCAAGCATCTCGATTCGGGGCATTATGATCTGCTGGGCGTCATCACCGGGTCAGAAGGTTTGCTGGGTGTCGTCACAGAGGTGACGGTGCGCATCCTGGCCAAGCCGGCCGTGGCCCGCGCCCTGCTGGTCGGGTTCGACCGGACCGTCGATGCGGGCGACGCCGTGGCCGCCATCATCGCCGCCGGCATCATCCCGGCGGGCATGGAGATGATGGACCGCCCCGCCATCCATGCGGCGGAGGATTTCGTGAAAGCCGGATATCCGCGCGATGTGGAGGCGCTGCTGATCGTGGAGCTTGACGGGCCGGCGGCAGAGGTGGACGCGCTGATCGCCCAGGTGGCGGAGATCACGACGGCTCATCATGGCCGCCCGCCCCGGCTTTCCAGCAGCGAATCGGAGCGGTTGGCCTTCTGGGCCGGGCGCAAGGCCGCCTTTCCCGCCGTCGGCCGCATCAGCCCCGATTACATGTGCATGGATGGCACCATCCCGCGCAAGGCGCTGCCGCAGGTCCTGGCCCGCATGGCGGAGATGGAGGGGGAGTTCGGTCTGCGCGTCGCCAATGTCTTTCATGCCGGCGACGGCAATCTGCACCCCCTGATCCTGTTTGACGCCAACAAGCCGGGCGAACTGGAAAAGGTGGAGGCGTTTGGGGCGGCCATCCTGCGCCTGTGTGTGGCCGTCGGCGGCGT
The DNA here is from genome assembly GCA_943369495.1 of Rhizobium sp. Q54. GTDB lineage: Bacteria > Pseudomonadota > Alphaproteobacteria > Azospirillales > Azospirillaceae > Niveispirillum. The sequence goes on along the minus strand of CALRNG020000083.1, from coordinate 7,811 downwards.
GCTGACCGGTGAACACGGGGTAGGGATCGAGAAGCGCGACCTGATGCCCGATCAGTTCACGGCAGACGACCTGGAACAGCAGACGCGCCTGAAATGCGCCTTCGATCCGGACGGCCTGCTGAACCCCGGCAAGATGTTCCCCACCCTGCACCGCTGCGCCGACAGCGGCTGGATGCGGGTGGAGGGTGGGCGATTGCCGTTCGAGGGGATACCGCGATTCTAAGCGTTGCAACGCATTGACGCCCCACCCCGCCCCTGTTCTACTGCACCGCAATGCATGGCACGCAGGGCGGACATACCCTGACGATGCCCAACAAGAATGATGGCGGACGGGGTTCAGCATGGGTTTTGGAACGTGGCGTTACGCCATGATCGCGGGTGCCTTGGCGGGATGCATGGCCGGGCCGGCCTGGGCGGCGCCCAAGACGCTGGTCTATTGTGCCGAGGGCAGCCCGGAAAATTTCAACGCGGCGCTGAACACATCCGGCACCACCTTTGACGCCACCCGGCCCATCTTTGACGGGTTGGTGAAGTTTGAACGCGGCACGACGAAGATCGTGCCGGGCCTGGCCGAACGCTGGGATATCTCGCCCGATGGGCTGACCTACACCTTCCATCTGCGCCGCGGCGTGAAATGGCAATCCTTCAAGGATTACAAGCCGACGCGCGACTTCAACGCCGATGACGTGCTGTTCAGCCTGAACCGGCAATGGAAGGCCGACCATCCCTACCATTCCATCTCCGGCGGCGGTTACGCCTTCTTCAAGAGCATGGGGTTGGGTGACCTGCTGAAGACGGTGGAGAAGCTGGACGATTACACGGTCCGCGTCACCCTGAACCGGCCCAACGCCCCGCTCCTGGCCGATCTGGGCATGGATTTCGCCAATATCACCTCGGCTGAATATGCTGACTTCCTGATGAAGAAGGGCACGCCGGAACGCTATGACCAGGACCCGGTCGGCACCGGCCCCTTCCGCTTCGTCGTCTATCAGAAGGATGCGCAGGTCCGGTATCGGCGGTTTGAGGAGCATTGGGGCGGCAAGACTCCGCTCGACAATCTGGTCTTCGCCATCACGCCCGATGCCGCTGTGCGCTATGCCAAGCTGAAGGCCGGCGAATGCCATCTGATCCCCTATCCCAACCCGCCCGACCTGCCGGCGATTGCAAAAGACCCGACCCTGACCCTGATGGAGATGGAGGGGTTGAATGTCGGCTATATGGCCTTCCAGACGCAGAAGAAGCCGTTTGATGACAAACGGGTACGTCAGGCCATCAACATGGCCGTGGACCGCAAATCCATCCTGGATCAGGTGTTCCAGGGCAGCGGCAAGGCAGCCAAGAACCCCATCCCGCCCGGCATTTTCGGCTATCTGGCCGATAACAGGGACTATCCCTACGATCCCGCCAAGGCCAAGGCCTTGCTGGCAGAAGCGGGATACCCCAACGGGTTTGAGACCGACCTTTACGCCATGCCGGTGCAACGACCCTACAATCCCAACGCACGGCGCATGGCGGAGATCATTCAGGCCGATCTGGCCAAGATCGGTGTGAAGGTGAAGATCGTCAGCTTTGAATGGGGTGAGTACCGCAAGCGCATCCAGAGCGGTGAGCATCAGATGGCGCTCTATGGCTGGACCGGCGACAATGGCGACCCCGACAATTTTATGTACAACCTGCTGGGCTGTGCGGCCGCCAAGACCAGCGGCAGCAACATCGCCAAGTGGTGCCACCAGCCTTACGAGGACCTTGTCCTGAAGGCAAAGCAGGTGCCCGACCAGGCGGCCCGCGCCAAGCTGTATGAACAGGCGCAGCGCATCTTCAAGGAAGAAGCCCCCTGGGTCACCATCGCCCATTCTGTGGTGTTCGAGCCGGTGTCGAAAACGGTCATCGGCTATAAGCAAAGCCCGTTTGGCCGGCATCAGTTCGATGGGGTGGATATGGCGGAGTGATTTCAATACGCTATTTTGAAAACTATTATTCTATAATAAGCTTAGACATAGCGCACAACTCCACAGAGAAATTGGATGGCGGAAATGAAAGTTAACTTATTTATTCAAACTGGAAGTATGAATCTCACAAACGCAGTTAAGACCGCTGCTGATATGCTCAATGCGAGCCAGAATGGAATCTATGTTAACGTCAAGTACGAAGGTTTTTCGGCCAGTGATTATGTCAGTGCTGACACGGAATTTGACAAATACGAATCAACTGACAGGCAAGATTATGGAATCTATATATACTCATCACCTTTTGTTGACAATTTTTTCAGTCATGAACATAGAAAAGTTGCACTAATTACAACAGCGGATTGGGATGAATATTTTGCTCCACCGAAATTGGAGGTGTATTTATGCTATCAGATACTTCAGGCCTGCCTCTTTTTTTCTGCAAGTTTACATAATTTGCGGACAATCGAATTCGCTCATATTAGGCCTGTTGGGTGCATAAACGACTTTTCGGGAACGAAAGACGAAATCAAGATTGGTATGGCTTCCGGGCGAATTTGCCCTGAATGTGAAATGAAAATCAAACAATTTGGCGTAGGAAATGAAATCATCCAATCGATCAAGAGCGCACTATTGCTTGTACGTTCTCATGCGATGGGGCGTAGAGTAATAATAAATAAGGACATGGTATTCATAGTGACAAAGTTCTCGAAGCATGATGACAATGACAATGCCATCAGATATGGCGTGACCCCAGCATTGAGCGCGCTGGGACTAAACCCTGTGAGGGGAGATTCCGAATCAAAATCTGGATTTTTATTGAATAAGATATGCGAATACATAAAAGAATCCGCATTTATAATTGTTAAAGTTGATCAGCCAAATCTCAATGTTTATTTTGAGCTTGGCTATGCAATGGCCTTGGAAAAGCCAACAATTCTCATTTGCAATTCGGACGCCATTCCAAGTCTGCCGACAGACATCAAGGGACTAGAGGTCATCTCCTATTCTGTCGGTGACTTCGAGTCTTTAAATAGAAGTATACAGATGTACTTTAAACGACTACCTCGATTCAATTAGACCCCACCCATGTTGAAATTCATCGCCACCCGCATCGCCCTGCTGATCCCCACCTTCCTGGGCGTGACGCTGCTGGCCTTTTTCCTGATCCGGTTGGTGCCCGGCGACCCGATTGAGGTGCGGCTGGGCGAGCGCGGGATCGATCCGGCGCGGCTGGAGGAGATGCGGGCACAGCTGGGTCTGAACAAGCCGCTGCTGGAACAATATGCCGATTATCTGACCGGCGTGATGACGGGCGATCTGGGCCGGTCGCTGATCACCCAGACGCCCGTGCTGCATGAATTTGCCGAGTTGTTCCCGGCCACCATCGAACTGTCGCTCTGCGCCATCCTGTTCGCGCTCATCATCGGGTTGCCGGCAGGGGTGCTGGCGGCGGTGAAGCGGGGCGGGCCGCTGGATCATGGGGTGATGGCGGCCAGCCTGACCGGCTATTCCATGCCCATCTTCTGGTGGGGGCTGCTGCTGATCCTGCTGTTCTCCGTCATCCTGGGCTGGACGCCGGTCAGCGGGCGGTTGTCGGCCGCCTATTATGTGGAGCCGGTGACGGGCTTCCTGCTGATTGATGCGTGGATGTCGGAGGAGCAAGGGGCGTTCCTGGACGCCCTGCACCATCTTGTGCTGCCGTCCATCGTGCTGGGCACCATCCCGCTGGCCGTCATCGCGCGCATGACGCGGTCATCGATGCTGGAGGTGCTGGGCGAGGATTACATCCGCACGGCGCGGGCCAAGGGGCTGGGTCTGTTTCGCATCGTGGGGCTGCATGCCCTGCGCAATGCCATGATCCCGGTGGTGACCGTCATTGGCTTGCAGGTGGGCACGCTGCTGGCGGGCGCCATCCTGACGGAAACCATCTTCGCCTGGCCCGGCATTGGCAAATGGCTGATCGAAAGCATCAACCGGCGCGACTATCCGGCCCTGCAGGGCGGAGTTCTGCTGGTGGCCTGCGTGGTCATGCTGGTCAATCTGGCGGTCGATCTGCTCTACGGCCTGCTCAACCCCCGCATCCGGCACGCGAAATGACCGATCTTGTTCTGAAAGCTCCTCCCGGTCCGCTGGCCGAATTCTGGGGCCATTTCCGCCGCAACAAGGGCGCCGTGCTGGGGCTGGCCATCGTCCTGGCCCTCAGCTTTGTGGCCATCTTCGCCGATATCGTCGCCCCCTATGATCCGGCCGAACAGTTCCGCGACTTCGTGCTGTTGCCGCCCGCCTGGATTGAGGGCGGAAACTGGGCCTTCCCGCTGGGCACCGATGATATCGGCCGCGACATGCTGTCCCGCCTGATCCATGGCGCGCGGCTGTCGCTGTTCATCGGGCTGCTGGTGGTCACCCTGTCGCTGGCGGTGGGTGTGGCGCTGGGGCTTCTGGCCGGGTTCTATGGCGGGGCGTCGGATACGCTGATCGCGCGCTTCATGGACATATTGCTCTCCCTGCCCTCCCTGCTGCTGGCCATTGTCGTGGCCGCCATCCTGGGGCCGGGGCTGGTGAATGCGGCCATCGCGGTATCGGTGGTGATCGTCCCGCACTATGCCCGCCTGACCCGCGCGTCGGTGATGGCAGAGCGGGGCCGAGAATATGTAACGGCGGCGCGGCTGGCGGGTGCCAGCGATATGCGCCTGATGCTGGTCACCATCCTGCCCAACTGTGCCGCCCCGCTGATCGTGCAGGCCACCTTGGGTTTCTCCACAGCCATCCTGGATGCGGCGGCGCTGGGTTTTCTGGGCTTAGGAGCGCAGCCACCGACACCGGAATGGGGGACGATGCTGTCATCGTCGCTGCAATTCCTGCAGCGCGCCTGGTGGGTGGTGACCTTTCCGGGGCTTTCCATCCTGATCACGGTGTTGGCCTTCAACCTGATGGGCGACGGGTTGCGCGATGCGCTGGACCCGAAGCTGAAGCGCTGAGGGGACGGATATGCCGCTTCTCGACATCAAAGACCTGTCCGTCACATTCGCCACGGCGCGCGGCCCCTTCCGCGCCGTGGATGGCATCGACCTGTCGGTGGAGGCGGGCGAGGTTCTGGGCATTGTGGGCGAAAGCGGGTCGGGAAAGTCCGTCACCTCGCTGGCCGTGCTGGGCCTGCTGGCCGACAATGCCAGCGTCACGGCAGGTCGGATGCAGTTTGACGGGCAGGATTTGCTGACCCTGTCGCCCAAGGCGCGCCGCCGCCTGAATGGCGGGCAGGTGGCCATGATCTTCCAGGAGCCGATGAGCAGCCTGAACCCCTGCTTCACGGTCGGCTTCCAGATCGGGGAGACCCTGGCCCAGCATGAGGGTCTGTCGGGCAAGGCGCTGCGCCATCGCTGCATCGCGCTGCTGGAACAGGTGGGCATCCCCGCCCCGGAAACGCGCCTGTCGGCCTTTCCGCATCAATTGTCGGGCGGGATGAGCCAGCGGGTGATGATCGCCATGGCCATTGCCTGCAACCCGCGCCTGCTGATCGCCGATGAACCGACCACGGCCCTGGATGTCACCATCCAGCGGCAGATCCTGGACCTGCTGCGCGACCTGCAACGCGAACGCGGCATGGCCATGATCCTGATCACCCATGACATGGGCGTGGTGGCCGAAAGCGCCCACCGGGTACAGGTGATGTATGCCGGTCAAGTGGTGGAAAACCGCCCGGCCGACAGCCTGTTCACCACCCCGCGCCACCCCTACACGGCGGCCCTGCTGGACGCGCTGCCCGAACGGGCAGTGGGTCGGCGACGTCTGCCCACCATTGCCGGCACAGTGCCGGGCATCAGCGACCGACCGACGGGCTGCCTGTTCCAGCCGCGTTGCACGCTGGCCGATGACCGCTGCGGCACCCGCCCGCCCTTGGCCACCGATGGCGATGGCTGGACAAGGTGCGTAAGGGTCGAAGGAGCCATGGCATGACCATCATCCTGGAAGCCCGCGACCTGAAGCGCCATTACCGCGTCAAACGCGGCCTGTTCCGCCCGCCGGCCACCGTGAAGGCGGTGGACGGGGCCAGCTTCACTGTCAGCGCGGGCAAGACCCTTGCGGTCGTGGGCGAAAGCGGCTGCGGCAAATCCACGCTGGCCCGCCTGCTGACCAGGATTGAGGCGCCGACAGAAGGAACCATCCATTTCGATGGGCGCGACATCACCCAGGCCCCGAAGGCCGATGAAAAGGCCCTGCGCCGGGCCGTGCAGATGGTGTTCCAGAACCCCTATGGTTCGCTGAACCCACGCCAGAAAGTGGCGGACATCCTGGCCGAACCGCTGCTGATCAACACCGACACGCCCAAGGCCGAACGGCGGGACCGCGCCATCGCCATGATGGAAAAGGTCGGCCTGCGTCCCGATCAGGCCGACCGCTACCCGCATATGTTCAGCGGCGGGCAGCGGCAGCGCATCGCCATCGCCCGCGCCCTGATGCTGGACCCGCGTGTGGTGGTGGCGGATGAACCGGTGTCGGCGCTGGACATCTCCATCCAGGCGCAGGTTTTGAACCTGATGATGGATCTGCAGGACGAATTCGGCCTCGCCTATGTCTTCATCAGCCATGATCTGTCGGTCGTCCGCCATATCGCGGATGAGGTGATGGTGATGTATCTGGGACGGCCCGTGGAACAGGGGCCGAAGGACGCGATCTTCGCCAGCCCGCGTCATCCCTATACAAGCGCCCTACTGGCCGCGATGCCGCGTGTCCATCGCGGCGGCGCCCCCGACGTGCCGCCCCTGTCGGGTGAGTTGCCCAGCCCGATGGACCCGCCGCCTGGCTGCGCCTTCCATAAACGCTGCCCCCTGGCCCAGCCCCGCTGCGCACAGGAAGCGCCGGAACCGCGCCACGCCAACGGGCGGATGGTGGCCTGCCATCTGGTGACCTGAAACCAACGGCTAAATCTTACCCGTCGGTACGGCGGCGACTGAGGGCGCATGATTCGACCTGACAGGCTCGCCTCATTGTGATATCAAAATTATATCACTTTGAAGCTGGGAGGGTGGAATGCAGGAGAACCAACAGGTTGGGGATCGTCCCATCACGGTGTCGTCCGGCCTGGGCATGCTGCTGTTCAGTCTGGCGTTGGTCCTGGTCTCGCCGGTGATGTTGATCATCGGGTTCAGGAGTGGGACAGGCCTCGTGTCCCTGTTCTGGCTGCTACCGATAGTGGCCGGCATCATCCTGATGTGCGGGCTGTTCATTGTGCAGCCGAATCAGGCCGTGGCCCTGACCTTGTTCGGTGATTACCGGGGCACGGTGGGCACGCCCGGCCTGCGCTGGGTCAACCCGTTCTTTGCCAAGCATCGCGTCTCGCTGCGCGTGCACAATTTCGAGACAGGCACTTTGAAGGTAAATGACGCCGATGGCAGCCCCATTGAGATCGGCGCCATCGTCGTCTGGCAGGTGACGGACACGGCGGAGGCCCTGTTCAATGTCGAAGATTACAAAGGCTATGTCTCGATCCAGGCCGAATCGGCCCTGCGCCTGATCGCCACCTCCTACCCCTATGATGATCATGGCGGCGGCGTCCTGTCGCTGCGCGGCCATGGGGAAGACGTGTCCGACCATCTGCAACGCGCCATCCAGGAACGGCTGGCACGGGCCGGCATCAAGGTGGTGGAGGCGCGGATCAGTCACCTCGCCTATGCGCCCGAAATCGCCAGCGCCATGTTGCAGCGCCAGCAGGCCAGTGCCATTGTCGCCGCCCGTTCCAAGATCGTGGAAGGGGCCGTGGGCATGGTGGAAATGGCGCTGGATCAGCTGGCCGCCCGCTCCGTGGTTCATCTGGATGATGAACGCAAGGCGCACATGGTGTCGAACCTGCTGGTCGTGCTGTGC
>CALRNG020000082.1:0-10871 GCA_943369495.1 Rhizobium sp. Q54 | reverse complement strand
CTGTTAGGTTGGTGCCGGACAATGAGCGGCGCGGCATGGCGCCCGGCACGATGGGGAACCTGTGCGGCATGGGTAAGCGACCTTTATGGATGCGCTGGGCATTGGCGGCAGTCGCCGTGCTGTTGACCGCCGGCTTGTGGTTCCAGTTGCGGGGAACTGCGCCCCATCAGCATCTCAGCGTCGCCGAAAGCCGGCAGATGATGTCGGCCCTGATCTTCGTGGCCCAGGCCAAGGGCTACTTTGCCGACGAAGGGCTGACGGTGGAGTTGGTCCCCGTGGCCAATGGCAAAGTGGCGATGGAGGCGCTGCTGGATGGCAAGGCTGAACTGGCCCTGTCGTCCGATGTCCCCGCTTCCAAGGCGATGATTGCCAGACGGCCCATACGCATCATCTCCACGGTCCAGACATCTGACCGCGATGTTGTCATCGCGTCGCCGTCGGGCAGCGGCCTGACCCGGCCAGAGGCACTGGCGGGCAAGCGCATCGGATATTCGCCCGACACCAACTCCCAGTATTTCCTGGACCTGATGCTGTTGCAGGCGGATCTGCGGGAGCAAGTCACGCTGGTGCCGTTTGAAAGCGGGGAGATCATGGCGGCCATGGCGCGGGGGGAGATCGACGCCGCGTCCGTCTGGACCACGGTCCGCGTCGGCGCCGCCGCCCTGTTCCCGCAAGGGATGGAGGTGCTGACAGCACCAGGCCTCTACACGGGCAGCTGGGTCCTGTCGGCACGCAAGGATGTGGTCGATGCCAAGCATGACGCGCTGGTACGGTTCGTGCGCGCCTTGCTGGCGGCGGAGTGGTCCATCCTGCGCGACCGTGAGAAAGCGATCCCCGTGGTGGCCGCCGCAACCGGCATCGACCAGGCACAGGTCCAGAACCACTGGGAAAGCTATGGTTTCACCCTGAGACTGGATCAGGCATTGCTGCTATCCATCGAAGGCCATGTCCGCCGCGCCGGCGGCAATACGGGACCGGAAATGCTGGGATATCTGCAAAGCGACATTCTGCGGGCGGTAGACCCCACGCGGGTCACGGTGCTGGACTGACCTCATGAGCATCCGGCGGCGGATCACTACCACCCTGGTCTTCGCGGCATTGGCCGTGGCTGTTTCCACGGCATCGGCAATCTGGTCCTGGAAATGGATGGGGATCTATACGGCGCGGGTGACGGAAGCGCAGTCGGTTGTGCGCAGCGTGTTCGAGCTGAGCCTGCTGGTCCATGATTTCGGCGACAAGGGCAGCGAACGCGCGCTGTTCCAGTGGCACCGGCAACACGACCGACTGACCGCTGAGCTGACAAGGATGCAGGGCGACCTGGGCGATCCGGCCGATCAGGCCTTGCTGCGCCGCCTTACCGCCGATAATGCCCTGATGCCTGACGGTATGTCGCGGCTGGCCCAGGCCCGGCTGAACCCGGATGCAGCCCGCATCGCGCAGGATACGTTACAGCTGCGCTATAACGTTATGGCGTCGGACGCCGACCGCCTGGCCGCCCAAGCGAATGAGCGGGTTTACGAGCGCGGACGCCTGCTGCTGATGCTGCAGGTGCTGCCGCTGCTGCTGCTGGCCCTCACCGTGGCCGCCGCCATGGCCGCCAGCCAGCGCGTGATCCAGGGCCTGAATCGTATCGCCGGCGGCATGGCCACGATCGGCCAGGGGCGGCTGGATCACCGTCTGGATGTGACCGGCAAGGACGAATTTGCGGTTCTGTCATCGGGCGTCAACCATATGGCCGAGCAGCTGCAGGCGCTTTACGCTGATATTGCCGGCAAGGTGGAGGCGCTGTCCGTCGCCAAGGTGCAAGCCGAAGCCGCCGAACGCGCCAAGAGCGCCTTCCTGGCCAATATGAGCCATGAGATCCGTACACCGTTGAACGCCATCATCGGCTTTGCCGACCTGTTGCGCGATGAACAGGCGCCGGTGGCGAAGCGGGAAAAATGGCTTTCTTTGCAGATGGAGGCATCACGCGCGCTGGTCGCCATCGTTGATGACATCCTGGACCTGTCGAAGATCGAGGCGGGGCGGCTGGAACTGGAGATGGGTCCGCTGGACCCGGCGGCCCTGGCCGAAAGCTGCGTCGCCCTGCTGAGCCCGCGTGCCGCCGACAAGGGCCTGACGATCCGGGCGGAGATTTCCGACGATCTGCCGAAATGGGTGTTGGGCGATGCCGCGCGGTTGCGGCAGGTTCTGCTGAACCTGCTGTCCAACGCCGTGAAATTCACAGCTGAGGGGCAGGTCGTGCTGTCTGTCACGCGCACCGGCGTACAGATGCGGTTCGCGGTCACGGATACCGGCATGGGCATTCCCGCCGACCGGCTGAAGCATCTGTTCATGCCTTTCACGCAGTTGGACGCATCGGTCACCCGACGGTTCGGCGGCACCGGCCTGGGTCTGGCCATCACCAGGCGTCTGGTGGAGGCCATGGAAGGCCGGATCCAGGTGGAAAGCGAGCCCGATGCCGGCAGCCGGTTCGAGATCACCCTGCCGTTGGCCATCGCGGCGGCCCCACCCTTGGAACCGCAACCGTCGGCGTTGATGGCGGCGCTGCCCTCATACCGGCCCCTGTCGATCCTGCTGGCGGAGGATATCTTCGCCAATCAGATGCTGGTCCGCGCCATCCTGGAAAAGGCCGGGCACCGGGTAACGGTGGTGGAGAACGGGGCGGAGGCGGTACAGGACGTCACGCGCGGCGCCAGCGCCTATGACCTGGTGCTGATGGATGTACAGATGCCCGTCCTGGACGGGATGGAGGCGACGCGGCGTATCCGGCAGGCGGGATACATCCTGCCCATCCTGGCCCTGACCGCCAATGTCCTGCGCGAGGAACGCGAGGCCTGTCTGGAGGCCGGCATGAACGGCCATATCGCCAAGCCCGTCACGCCACAGGCGCTGAACCAAGCCATCGCCGATATCGCGGGCTTCCGCCTGACGGCGGCGGAGACGGCGCCTGCACCCGACCCGGCGGCTGAGCTGGCAACAGAGGCGGCGCTGGATCAGTACATTCTGGACAATCTGCTGCTGGTCGTCGGCAATGATATCGGGGTGCAGTTGCTGAACGAAGCGCTGACATCCTTCCGCACGCGGGTGGATATGATCCTGGCAGCGGGTGATGATCTGCATCGGATCGAGCGGGAGGCGCATTCCCTGGTATCCGCAGCCGGCAATCTGGGCTTCATGCTGTTGTCGCGTCGGTGCCGCGCCCTGATGATCGCCGCCGATGCCGGCGACCTGGCCGAAGTGAAGCGCCTGGCCGCCACCCTGCCCGCCCTGTGCGAGGCCGCGATCAACAAGGGCCGGCAGGTGGCCGAACAGCTGGCCAGCCTTTAGTCCGGCGAACCGCCGCGTATATTGACACCCTGACGCACGAAATCGGTGCGGGAGCGGCGGACGACATGTTCGGGCACATCCACCCAGCCACCAATTAGATCACCGGACAGGAAGCGCACCCCCGCCTCCTCGCAATGATCCTCCATGGCCAGACTATCCACCCCCTCCACCGCCGGCATCACACGGTGGCGCATGGAATGGGTCGCAAAGCGGGTGACCTCCGGTGCCCAGCGTTCCAGGGAAGCGCCAGGCGGGAGGGTCAGGTTGCCAACGCGGATACCGGCTGCTTCCGCCGCTGACAGATCGGTGCCGGGTCCCGGCATTTCCATCATCACCGTTCGTCCGAACGGTTTCAGCGCGGAAACCAGTTCCGAAAGCCGGCCCGCCGGCACCCCATCGGGCACCGCCCACAGATGATAGGTGATGAAAGGCAGCAGATGACGGGGAATGGTGCGCGCAACCGCCATCACCTCCTGTCGGCGGGCCGTGACGGCCAGGCTTTCGAAATGCAAGGGCAAGGACAGGAAGAAGCGGAACCGGTTCTCATAAAGCTCCAGGGCCGTTTCAATCGCCTCCCGCGCCACATGCAGATCCAAAGCCAGGATACTCGCCATATCCTCCGGATCATCCAGGCACTCATAGCCCCAGAGCGGCCCACGGCCCGGCCTTTCACGGCAGCAGCGCGCCATGTATAGGGACAAGACCTGCTTTTGCACGTCCCAGACAGGGCGATAGCGCACCAGCGGCGGGCCGGCGCGGGCTGGCCCCGAAGACCGCCCCCCCTCCGACCGGGCTGCGACAGGGTCCGCCAGGGCCAGATCGGCGGCAGCCTGGGTGCGGACGGCGGACAGCATATCCTTCAGGCTGGTCGGCACCAGCAGCACTTCCGATCCGATCTCCCGCATGGCGGTGTGGACACGGATGTTTTCGGTATCGGCATGGCCCAGCAGGACGACCTGCAATTCCTCCATCACTTTGGCGCAGATCAGACGGGCCTGTTCGGCGCCCAGCTGCGCGAAGACGACGACATAGGCCTCCTCCCCATGCCGGAACCAGACATCATGGGGTGTCAGGTGCTGACCCAGCAGTTTGGCCGTCAGTTGATGCACGCGGGCCGCGACCGCCGGCCAGCGGGGGCCCAACTGTTCATGCAGGCCGCCCAGACCCAGCAGGTGGATGCTCCCGGCCTGTGTCGGGTCGCGGCGGTCGAAAATGCGGCGCAGCTTGGTCGACAGTTCAGGATCATGACCGTCGGCCATGTCGGGCGGCGGCGCGGACAGAGCTTCCTCTGCCGGTGGCGGCGGGGCCGGGGACATGGCGGGGCGGGGACGCTGGTAACGCGGACGCGGCAGGGCAAAGGTTTTAGCCACGGGTTCAGTCGCGGGTTCAGCCACGCCGTCGCCGCCGCCGAAAAGGCCCTTGAAGAGGGAAGCCATGAGTTTACGCATCGGCCAGCACCCCATCTGAACATGACGTCCATCCCCTCCATGTTCGCCTTATCCGCGAACGGGTCAAGCTGACCTTCCGATTGTCCGGAAGGAGTACGAGACCTGATTTGGATCAATGCGGCCAACCAACCATTCAGGCATGCAAGGGCCAGACAAACGCATTCCGTCGCATGAAAAAGGATGGAAAACGCCATGACAGACGCCGACGCAGGCCCGGGCCGCCCCCGTGCGCCGCTGACGGGTATTGAGCGCCCGTTCCAGGATGACGAGATCATCGTCACCAAGACCGATAAGGGTGGGCGCATCACCTATGCCAACCGCACCTTCCTGCGTGTCGCGGCCCTTTCGGAAGATCAAGCTCTGGGCAAGCCCCATAACCTGATCCGCCATCCCGACATGCCGCGCGTGGTTTTCAAACTGCTGTGGGACACGCTGGGCGCCGGAAACGAGATATTCGCCTATGTGCTGAACCGCGCGGTGAATGGCGACCATTACTGGGTCTTCGCCCATGTCACGCCGTCGCGCGACACCGGCGGCAATATCATCGGCTTTCATTCCAGCCGGCGAACGGCGGACAAGCGTATCATCAACGACATTATCAGCCCCCTCTACAGACAGCTTCTGGCCGAAGAGGCCAAGCATAGCCGCATCCGTGAAGGCATGGCGGCCAGTGAAGCGATGTTGATGGGCCTTCTGCGGGACCGGGGTGTGAGCTATGAGCAACTCATCTTCTCTCTTTAAGGCCCGTCTGACGGGTGTTGCGGTTCTGGTCGGATCGGTGATCGATCTGGCCGGCAATGCGCTGGGCTGGCACATGCTCGCCATGGGCGGCGGGGTCATCACGCTGCTGGCGGCCCTGGCCAGCTTCTATTATCTGGCCCGCGTGGACCGGGTGCTGGATGGGGCGGGCCAGGTGCTGGAACGGCTGGCGCGTGGCGATTACGAGGCCCGGGTCATCGGCATCAAGGAGGGTGGGCCGCTGGGCGAGCTGCTGCACCGGATCAATGATGTCACCGACCGGGCCGACGCCTTCGTGCGCGAAGCCACGGCATCCCTTCAGGCCATCACCAACCAGAACTATCACCGCCGCGTCGTGGAAAAGGGCATGCTGGGCACCTTCCTGGTGGGCAGCCGCGCCATCAATGAGGCCAACAATGCCATGACGGAAAAGGTCACGGGCTTCCGCCGCATCGCCGATGCGTTTGAGAGTACCGTGAAATCCGTCGCCGATGATCTGTCGGCATCGGCGCGTGAGATGCAGGGAGCCGCCAACACCATGACCCAGGCGGCGGAAGGCACGAACCATGAGAGCATGGCCGTGGCCAGTGCCGCCGAACAGGCCAGTTCCAATGTGCAGACGGTGGCGGCCGCCGCCGAGGAACTGAGTGCGGCCATCCGGTCGATCACCGAACAGGTGGACCGGTCGCGCGACATCACCAATGCCGCCGTGGGCCGGGCCCGCGCCGCCAATGACCGCGTCGCAACCCTGTCCGCCGCCGCCATCCGCATCGGCGAAGTGGTGGGGCTGATCCAGGAGATCGCGGCGCAGACAAACCTTCTGGCGCTGAACGCCACCATCGAAGCAGCGCGCGCCGGAGAGGCCGGCAAGGGCTTCGCCGTCGTGGCGTCGGAGGTGAAGAACCTGGCCGGGCAGACGGCGCGGGCCACGGAAGACATCCAGACCCAGGTTGCCGATATCCAGGCCGCCACCCAGTCCGCCGTGGACAGCATCAACGAGATCACGCAGGTGGTCGCCGACGTCAACGGCACGACCGTGAACATCGCTGGCGCCGTCGATGAACAGGGGGCCGCCACCGCCGAGATTGCCCGTAATGTCGAACAGGCGGCGGTAGGCACGCGATCGGTATCGGAACGCATCGCCCAGGTGACGCGCGCCGCGTCCGAAACGGGCGCGGCCTCCACCCAGGTGCAGGGTTCGGCCGAGCGCCTGTCGCACCGGTCCGAACAGTTGGGCCAGGCCATGGGGGACTTCCTGACCGCGCTGCGCAAGGTCATCTGAGGAAACCGTCAGTCTTCCGGAAAATCATGCGGTTTCCGGGCGACAGGGGTTTGATCTTTTCCCCATGCGACACCAGATCAAGGCCACCTGCATGAACGGGAGGTCTGCCATGTCGCTTCGTCTTAGCCGCCGCACATTTCTGAACAGCACCGCCGCCGTGGCCGGGGCCGGAATCGCGGCACCGCTTCTGTCCCTGCCGTCCTTTGCCGCCCCCGCCGTTGGACAGGCGGCACCTGCCCTCTCCGGCACGAATGTCGATGGTAAGACCGTCTCGCTGGCCGATTATAAGGGCAAGCTGGTGATCCTTGAATGGACCAACCATGGCTGCCCCTTTGTCCGCAAACATTATGATTCGGGCAATATGCAGGCCATTCAGGCCGACGCGACCAAGGCGGGTGCTGTCTGGCTGACCATCATCAGCTCCGCCCCCGGTGAGCAGGGCCATGTCAGCCCGGCCGACGCCAAGGCCCGCGCCGTATCGGAGAAGTGGGCCGCCAGCACCACCATCCTGGACCCCAGCGGCGCCATCGGCCGCGCCTATGCCGCCAAGACCACGCCGCACATGTTCATCATCGGCGCCGACGGCACCCTGCTCTATGACGGCGCCATTGATGACAAGCCGACGGCGGAAAAGGCTGATATCCCCGGATCGAAGAATTATGTGCGCGCCGCCCTGGCCGAGATTACGGCTGGCAAGCCTGTGAGCACCGCATCGACGCGCGCCTATGGCTGCGGGGTGAAATACGCCAAGGCCAGCGCCTGATGCTGCGAAGCCGCCGAAGCTTGAAATGCTGATGAATCAGTATTTCCAGCTGCTGGTGTTAGGCGGCTTCCATTTCAGACTACCATACAGGTAATTTCGCTACCTTCTGGGCAGAAAAAAAGGCCGTGGCATTGCCACGGCCTGAGTTTAGGGAGGAAACGCCCAAGAAGTGCGTTACGACAGAGGGCATAGGGCCGTGTCGCAAGACAGACTATGCGTGAGTGAAATCCATTGTGCAAGTGCAAAATCGTACAGGCGCCATGCGGATAGGTTCTATCGCGATCAAGGGAAACAGCGACTTATCCGACACCCGACTAAAGTCGAACCCTGTTGCAGCGCAACACGAATGGCAATTCACCTCAAAAGGGCACGATCGGCCTATTTTTTAAGCCATGTGAATGAGACATGGGCAACGGAATTGGTTCCTCATCAGAACAACTTGTAACGGCGATACACGCGGGTGTTTTTTGGGCACCATCCCTCCCCGCCGCACAAACGAAAAGGGCGCCGACCACTGGCCGACGCCCCCTTTGTTGCTGTAAACAATAGCTTGATCAGTGCGCGGTCTCGCCCCCTGTCTGGACAATGACGCCGTACCAGCCCAAGCCGCGATAGGTCTCGTACCCCGGTGTCAGGGCAAATCCGACCAGCCGCCCGAACCGGTCCACATAATGGCCCATGGGACGGCCCTGGGTTTCCAGCGGGAAGGTCTCGGTCAATTGCCCCCGCCCGTCGGAACAGGCGATGACGCGACCAGCGGCATCAACCAGAAGGCAGCGAGTGCTGGCCTCCTCCCCGCGATCCAAGCGCACACCGGTGGTCACCGCGCGGGCTTGCGGCTCCCAGTCGAAGAAGATGCCCATGGCGCCGATGGCATCACCGTCCACTGCCCCATCGCGACGCACCGCCGTGGAATAGGTGGCAACGGTACGACCATCCAGGGCGCCGTTGGTGGTGACATCGACAACCGCGAAATCCGAACCGTCACGGGTGTTGAGCGCCTGGCGGAACCAGGGCTCACTGGCGACATTGGTGCCGATGGCCTGCGGGAAGCGGCGCGGACGGCCCGTCGCGACGACACGTCCGTTCCGGTCTGCCACCCAAAGGTCGAGATAAACCGTATAGCTGTCCAGGATCACGCCCAGGCGGGAGGAGGCGAAGGCAGTGGCGTCTGCCGACGGCGTCGCCAGACAATCCACCACCGCCCTGTCGGTCGCCCACCAGCGCACGTCGCAGGAACGCTCATACAGATTACGGTCGATGATCTCGATCATGTTCAAGGCCAGGTCGGCCAGACGCTGCCCCCGGAAGCGGACCATCAGATCCTCGCCCACGGTCGCCATGCGGTTGACCAACTGCCCAATTTCTGTGCGCAACTCGCTGGCAACGACGCTGACCTGCCGGGAAATGGAATTCACCTCATTGGCAACCACCGCGAATCCACGACCGGCGTCGCCCGCCCGTCCCGCCTCGATCAGTGCGTTGAAGGCAAGCATCTTCGTGGTCCGGTTGATATCCTCAATGGCTGAAACCTTCTGGCTCGCCACATCCAGCACATTACGGGTGAGGTCGATCAGGCTGTTATCCATGGGGGTCTGCCTTTGTCATGCGCCAACAATCCGCATGATAAAAAGCAATTTACGTGCCCTTCCGTTACGGAAACCTAAGCCCTTGAGATGACAAAGAAGTTATCTTACAGCGTTAGGGTACGAATATTTCAAACGCCTATAATTAAGGCAATTCAGCAGGAAATGCCGTGCGAGATGGCGGTTACAACTGAAACAAATGATTTTTTGTCCTGCAAAACGGCATTTTTGAGTTTTGCCAGTCCGGAAACAAAACTGAAACCTGTCATGCCCGAAATGCATATCCCGTTGCGGATAGCTTATGGCTCGCGATTGCCGGAGCCTTAGCAGGGCGCAGAAAAGGCAATGTGACGGGCCGACGAGGAGACCAAGGGGCGATAAGGTCTCCCCGCCGGCCCGTCACCCAACGTATCCGGTTTTGGGGCAGCCGGACCGCTGGCGCCTTAGCCGCTGATGCTGGATGGGGCATAGCATCAACGGTATCAGGTTCAGGAGGACCCAGGGGACGGCGGGACGCCGCCCCCTGGGTGCTTTGTCCGGGACCGAAGACAGGGGCGATGCTCCGGCCTCGAACAAGTCCAGTAATCCTGAAACAGCGAGTTTATGTCAAGCGATTTTGTAATGAGCGAGTTTGAAATTTTGCCGCTTGCCCCTGTGGCGTGGAAATGCGACTTTCCTGGTATGATAGTCTGGAGTGTCCGTTCATGGCCGCTGTTGCCACTCCGCGCGCCAAACCGCGTGGCGAAGAAAGTGAAAAGACCAAACTCACCCGGCAGATGCGCCGGGATGCCGGTCGCTGGCTCAGCGGACAGCGGGAGAAGGCTGGTGTGACCCAGGCGCAGGTTGCCGATCATGTCGGCTACCGCTATTACACCTTCGTCAGTCAGGTCGAAGGCGGCCACGGTCGCGTACCGTCGGAACATTTCGAGCTGTGGGCGCAGGCGATCAGTGTGGATCCCCAGGCTTTTGCCAAAAAGCTGCTGGGCTTCTACGAACCTGAAATCTACCGCCTGTTGTTTCCTGGCACAGAGTGAGCATTCGATAAGGGCTTGAGGCGGGTGCCGTGATTTGGGGCGGCATCCTTGATCAAGGGGGGCACATTTGGGCGACGTGCTGCGGTTCATACGGGCCGTGACGCAATCCGGCTACTGGACCAATCAGGAAAAGGCGGAGCTTTTCCGCCTGGCGGAGGAGACGGCTGCCCAGGGTTCGGGGATCGAAACGGCTTCCGGCGTCAGTGATAATGGTGACCCCTGGTTCATCGTCTATGAGGCGGCAACCGGTGATGTCCTGGTGCATGTCGCCCGTATCGGCGGCAAGTTTGTTGTGCACGACATGTCGGGCGACCTGCTGCTGGAAGGAGACGACCTTCGCCGGCTGGTCAACCGCGCTTCCGGTGCGGAAGCGTCCGACATTGCAAATGGCAACTATAACAATGTCGTCGTGCTGGCCGCACTGGCACTGGTGGTCGATTTCTTCCTGAACACCGAAAAGGCACAAGCCGCACCGCCGGAAGAAACCGACCTGCCGCTGGCCTTTGCCGCCGCGACCACATTGCTGCAGATCGAAGGCGACCTGCCCCCCCCCGATATAGCATCGGGTGAGAAGGCCAGCGGCGACCGGTCACACAATCAGGGCCAATGGGCCGCCCTGCCCGTCGTCGGCGAAAGCATGATCGGAATCGTTGTGGACCGGCAGTCGCCTGGCTCGGCGCCGACCAGCAT
>CALRNG020000081.1:0-10940 GCA_943369495.1 Rhizobium sp. Q54 | reverse complement strand
GTGTCCCGGGGAACGGACGAGGCACGCGTGCTGGTGGCGTCGGCCTTCTTTTATCGGTTTGATGAAAAACAATGGCGGGCTGCACAACCCTATCCGCCGCTGGCGACGCTTTATGCAGCCGCCGTTGCCCGTGCAGAGGGATATCATGTCTCGCTGTTCGACGCCGGCCTTGCCGAAAGCGAACGCGGCTTTCTGGATCAGCTCGACACGGATCGTCCCGGTATCGTTGTCCTCTACGAGGATGGCTTCAATTACCTGACCAAGATGTGCCTGACCCGTATGCGCGAGGCGGCCCTGTGCATGGTCGGGCTGGCGCGGGCCCGGGGGGCGAAGGTTGTCGTCTGCAGCTCTGACGCCGCCGATCATGCCTCCCTTTACTTGGGGGCCGGTGCCCACGCGGTCATAAAGGGGGAAGGAGAGGCGACGCTGCGCGAGCTATTGGGCGCGTGGCGTGAGCGTCGGCCTGTGACTGGGATTGCCGGTCTGATCCTGCCGTCTGCTGCCGCCGAGGGGCCACCGGTCCAGACCACCGCCCGGCCGATGCTGCGGAACCTGGACGAACTGCCACAGCCAGCTTGGGATCTTGTGGATATCGACGCCTACCGCCGGATATGGCGGCAAGCCCATGGGCGTTTTTCCCTCAACATCTCTACGACCCGGGGGTGCCCGTTCAGCTGCAATTGGTGCGCGAAGCCGCTTTATGGCAACCGGTACAGCGGTCGTTCACCAGAGAGCGTGGTGGAAGAGATCGCCCAACTTCTGGCCTTGTTCCAGCCCGATCATTTCTGGATCACAGATGATATTTTCGGGCTGAAACCCGGCTGGATTCAACGTTTTGCGGAACTGGTGCGGGAACGCGGCCTTCGTTTTTCCTACACGATCCAGTCGCGCGCCGATCTATTGTTGAAGGGCGATACGCTGACGGCCCTAGCGGCGTCGGGTCTTGAAACCGTGTGGATCGGCGCTGAAAGCGGATCGCAGACTATTCTGGATGCGATGGACAAGGGGATCACCCGCGACCAGATCGACCAGTTGGTGCCCCGCATCCGCGCCCTTGGCATGCGATCCGCCTTCTTCCTGCAATTCGGCTATCCGGGTGAGGACTGGGCAGACATTGAACGGACCATCGATATGGTCACCAGCCTCCTCCCGGATCAGATCGGCATCTCCGTCTCCTATCCGCTGCCGGGCACCCTGTTCCATGATCGGGTTCGGGCGGCATTGGGGGAGAAGACCAACTGGACCGACAGTGACGATCTGGATTTGATGTTCCCCGGCGCCTATCGCCCTGCCTTCTACCGGCAGCTGCACCGTCATGTTCATCGCCGCTTCACGGCGGCCAAGGCGCTGGCGGTGCTTCGGGGACGGTCGGCACCGGGCGGGCAGGGCCGGGTAGGGGCGATGGTTACGTTGCTGCGGCAATCCCTGCCATTGCTGATTGGTGCAATACGATTACGCCTTGTAAGGCCGCGCGCCGATGCGCCGGTGATCCATTCGGCCCCGGTTGAGGTGCGGACGTGATCCCCAGTGCGTTTGACGCCGCCGCCGCCACCTATGATCAGGAATTCACGGACAGCGTTGTTGGGCGGGCCCAACGCCGGCTGGTCTGGCACCATCTTGCCCGCGTGCTTTCCCAGCTTCAGGCACCTGCGGAGGTGCTGGAGGTCAATTGCGGCACAGGCGAGGATGCGCTTTGGCTTGCCAAACAGGGGCATAGGGTGTTGGCGACCGACATATCCGCCAGCATGCTTGTGGTGGCCGGCCAGAAAGCGGCCCAGGCTGGGTATCGGCATGCTGTCACCTGTGCCCGGTTGGCTGCGCAAGAGATTGAGCCAGATACGTTTGGTCGGCGGTTCGATCTGGTCCTGTCGAATTTTGGTGGTTTGAACTGCCTTTCCCCGGCGGATATGCGGACCTTGGCCCGGCAATTGCCAGAGATGGTTAGCCCCGGTGGCAGGGTCCTGATGGTGGTCATGCCCCCTTTCTGCCTGTGGGAGACATTCTGGTCACTGGTAACGCTGCGCCCCGGTCTGGCGGCGCGCCGGTGGCGCAAAGGGCCAGTGATGACGCAGGTTCACGGCACATCGTTCCCGATCTGGTATTACGGATTGGGCTGGCTGCGCCGGCTGTTAAGTGACAGCTTCGACTGTGTCGCGGTGCGACCCGTGGGATTCACCGTGCCGCCCAGTGCTCGGGACGGGTGGCTGCGTGATTGCCCCCGACTTCTGGCCGTAATGGAAAGGGTCGACCGCGCCGTTGGCAATTCCAGCCTGCTGGCCGCCATGTCGGATCACGCGCTCCTGGAATTCAGGAGACGGTGATGCAACTGACGCTATCCCATGGCTATTTCCTGGCTGATGATCCCGCCGAACAGGCCATCATGCGGCCCTACCCGCCGCTGGGTCTTCTCTCTATTTCCGCCTGGCTGGAACGACAGGGGATCGAGCATGAGGTGATCGACAGCACCTTCATGAATGAGATCGCCTGTCAGACCCGTTTGGACCAGTTGCGTCCCCGCATTGCCGCCTTCTATGTGACGCTGATGACGCGTCGGACGGTCCTGCGTCTTGTACGTCATCTCCGGACGTCACCGTTGCATGAGGATGTGACCATCGTCCTGGGCGGTCCCGATGGACGCTACAACGCCGCTGACTATCTTGCGCATGGCGTTGATATCCTGGTGGTCGGGGAAGGGGAGGAGACGCTGGCCGCCCTGGCCACCCTGCCACCGGACCGGCTGCGCGATCCTGCGGCCTTGGCCGAGATACCGGGGCTTGCCCATCGTGACGCGACAGGAGGTGTGAATTTCACGCCAGCGCGGGCGCACCTGCCACGACTTGACGATTTGCCAACCCCGGCCCGGCACCGTATTGATTTGACGCCCTATTTCAATGCCTGGCGCGGCGCGCACGGCCAGACTTCCTTGAATGTCAGTACCCAGCGCGGTTGCCCGTACAGCTGTGCCTGGTGCAGCCGTGCGGTCTATGGCAAGAGCTACCGTCGCCGGTCGCCGGCGCTGGTCGTGCAGGAACTGGCCGCCCTGACCCGCGACTATCAGCCCGATCAGTTCTGGTTTGTGGACGATGTTTTCACGGTGAACCATCGTTGGCTGGCGGACTTTGCGGATGCGCTGGACGCCGCTGGGCTTCGTATCCGGTATGAATGCATCACCCGTGCCGACCGCATGAATGATCAGGTCGTGGCGCTGTTGGCCCGCACAGGCTGCATCCGGGTCTGGATCGGAGCCGAGAGTGGATCGCAGCGTATCCTGGACAGCATGAACCGGCAGGTGACGGTCGAGGCGGCGACGCAGATGATCCATGCAGCCCGCGCCGCCGGGATCGAGACGGGTACCTTCCTGATGCTGGGTTATCCAGGGGAGGATGAAGGCGATATCCTGAGCACGGTGGCCTATCTGAAAGCGGCCCGGCCCGATCGTTTCACGGTGACGCTGGCCTATCCGATCAAGGGTACCGAACTGCATGCCGAGCTTGCCGCGCATGTGTCGGCACCTGAATTCGAAACGGGCAGTGACCGGGAAAACAGATTTCCCCGTACTTACTCCGATCGCTATTACCGGCACGCGCTGGCCTATCTGACACATGAGGTGGCCCGCTACCGGGCACCGCAGAAATGGCGTCCAGGCGCACTGCGACAGGCATTCCTGGCCGGACGGGCCCGGCTGGGTATGTGGATTGAACGACAGCGGCAACCGGCCCGCCCCGATATCCGCCTCCTGCCACAGCCGGTGTCGGATGGATAAGGCGCGGGAAATGCATATTGCGCTGCTGACGCCCGGCTTTCCCGCCGATGAGCAGGATAGCGGCTGCATTCCCGCATTGCAGGACTATGTGCGCGCCTTGGCGGCGCGCCGCCCCGACTGGCACATCCGTGTCCTGGCGCAGCATTATCCGTTCACGCGCCGGCCCTATGACTGGCATGGGGTTCGGGTGATCCCAATCGGTGGCAGCAACCGGCGCTGGCCTGTCAGTTTGATGGATCGGATGCGCATGATCTCGGCCCTGCGCCACCTGGGCCGGATTGACCTTATCCACGCCTTCTGGCTGGGCGATACGGCTGCGGCTGCGGCGGGATATGCGCGCCGGGTGGGCATTCCACTGGTCGTGACGCTGATGGGGCAGGAGGTGCGGCGTCACAGTCGATGGCATTGGTTGATCAGCCAGCCTGGCGTCGCCACCGTGGCGGTCAGCGACTATCAGCGGCAGATCATGACCCAGTCTGGCGGCCCGCCAATCGGTTGCGTCATCCCGTGGGGGGTGGATGTCATGGAAATCCAGGAGAGCCACCGGAACATCGACGTGCTGGGGGTCGGTAACCTGATTTCGGTTAAGGATCCTTTTGGATTTATCCGGGTTATTGCGCAGGTGGTGGCGAAGATCCCCAACCTGCAGGCCAGATGGCTGGGTAGCGGGCCTCTGCTGGAACCGGCACGGGCGTTGACGAAGGCGATGGGGATCGACCGCAATCTTCAGTTTACGGGCGCTGTCGCCCGGCCTGACGTGCTGTCCACGATGGCGCGCAGTCGTGTTCTTCTGCACACGGCCGAATTTGAAAGTTTCGCCATGGTCATGGCCGAGGCTCGGGTCCATGGCGCGACGGTGGTCAGTCGCCCTGTGGGAATCGCGGCTTCCAGTGCCGGTCCTGGCTTCCATCTGGCCTGGACGGAGGCGGGATTGGCCAATGGGGTCCTGTCGGCCCTGTCCATGGCGCCGGTGCCGGGAACCCGACCCTGGCCGCTGGAAGCTTCGGTGAATGCCTACCTCAGGCTTTATGGGGACCTTTGTCTGTGACGGAAGACATCCCCCAGGCAGCGCCGTGGATTGGCCTTATCCGCCGCGTTTCGCAGCGATTGGCCTCCCCGTTCCTGCGGCGTTGGTTTCATCGACATTACTCCCAGGAGCGGGGATGGCGCCGCCATGGCGTCGATATCCGCGTCGCCCCCAGCGTGTTTCCGCCTGGCCCCACTGTCAGCACCACGGTTCTGTTGGACTATCTGGCCCAACGTTTTGCAGGGAGGCAGGCGCGGGGCCTGAATGTTCTGGATATGGGGTGCGGTACGGGTCTTGTGGGCCTTATACTGGCTCGCGCGGGCGCCAAGGTGGTCGCCACGGATATCAACCCTGCCGCTATTCAGAACGCCCGACGGAATGCCGCGCGCAATGGCCTGAATTTGACGCTTGTTCGCATGGATCAGGCGACAGGCTTCCGGGCGGATGCCTTCGATCTGGTCATCATCACTCCGCCCTATTACCCCCGCGATGCCACCAACATGGCGGAGATGGCCTGGTATTGCGGGCAGGATTTCGGCTACTTCGCGGCTCTGGCGCCGCAACTATCGGCCATGGTCCGGACGGGTACAGAAGTGCTTATGGTTTTGTCGGAGGATTGTGATTTTCGGGCCATTGCGGCCCTTCTGGCGGGGCAGGGGCTGTGCTTCACATCGGCCCATGCGCGCCGACGCTTTCTGGAACTGACTTTGATTCTTCGAGTTGTCTTGTTGAGTGAAGATCAGAAATTCTCATAGTCTGCAAAACAGACGCAGAGGCCGCCCTGCGGCATTTCAAGCCCTGGTCTGGTCACTGCCGTCAGGTACCATCCGGCCGGTGGCGCCCCCAGAAGCCGTGTCAATTGTCCATGAAGTCGATCACGCCGGTCCACCATGAACCGGATCGAGGAGGCACCCAAGGTTGCCCCCAAGCGACCGAGGTGCCGAAGCAGGGCTGGCATCTCTGCATCGTCAAACGGTTCCATCCCCCCAACCTTCATGATGGTGCCGGGGGTTACCATGAGCCGCCGGCCGAAAAGATGGATGGTTCGCGCGCCCATGGCGTGACGGCTTGCCAGATAGTCGGTGTCATGAGCAATCAACCAGCAGTCAGGGGTGTCTGCGTTCAGCGTCACCATCCCGTCCGGCATGCCAGCCCGCAATGCCGCGAGGTACAGTGGTGCCAACAAATGCCGACGCCAGCGACCCGACCAAGCCGTTTCATGAATGCCAACCGGTATCTGGATATCAAACGGGTCCATCCGCCCGATCTCGCGGTGCCCCAGACGGCGTTTCAGAAGGGCGGCACTCATCGGGTTACAGAAACCGAAAGTCAGGTCGCCGCCTTCGCGCCATATTTCCTCCAGCAGCCCCTCATAGAGCATCGGGCTGGCCCGCCCATCGCGCAGCGACCGGTCGATGAAAATGTCGCAAAGCTGCCAACCTTTTAGTACCCGATCTCCAGCCGCGATCCGGAAGGGGATGGCGCCCATGCAGCCGACCGGGCGGCCGTTCTGGTACAGGACACGCCCCTTGCCCATACCGGCTGGGCCGCCACTGACATATTTGCGTTGCCAGCGGCGGGCTGAAACGGGCTGGCCGGTGACCCGGCTGATGACCGATACCATGTCCGGGATGCGATCAAGGTCCAGGCTCACCACGGTCAGGGTCATGTGCCATAGACCTCATGTCCATAGCGCCCCTGGGCGATAATGCCCCGTTGCGCCCGGACGCTGATATAGGGATTGACGCCAAGCCGGCTGATCAGTCGTGGATCGGTTGCCTCTGACGCGCTGTGATAATCGGTCAATCCCTGACGCTGATACCCCACAGAATGGGCGAGTTCGATCAGGCTGGGCGTGTGATCGCCATCCGGCCAGGCGAAATCATGCACAGGCAGGCCGGTAACTTGCTCCAGCCATTGTTTGCCGACCAGCAGTTCACCTTGGCTTTCAAGCGTCGACAGGGTTGAAAGGTTGCAATGACTGACGCCATGGGCACCGACAGTCACCAGCCCGTGACGGGCCAGTCCTTGCAAGTCCGTTTCGTCCAGCAAGCGCCAATAATCATCCAAGTCAGGCAGCAGGTCAGGTTTCATGGATCGCCGCCCCCAGCGCAACGCCAACTGTTCCAAGACGGCGGTCAGGAACGGCGGGCGCCGCTGTTTACAGAGCTGCTTCAGCGCTGTGCCATCGGTGATCCTGCGCCATTGCCGTTTTCGGTCCTGGACAAACCGCTCCGCGTCGATCTGTAGGGGGCCTGGATAGTGCCAGGCGGTGATGTCAAGCCTGTCCGCCCATAGACAGGGTTCATCGGCGCAGGGCAAACGGAACGGCGCGGCATGGGGCAGCAATGCCGCCGCCCGGATGGCCGTGACATAGAGGGTTGCCGGTACGTTGGCTTGTTCCAGTACGGGCAATGCATGGGTGAGGAAGTTTCGATAGCCATCGTCGAAGGTCACTGCCACCCTGGGTGCAGGATCGTCGGGTTCCTGGTTCAGGTTCGCCAGCGGGACAAAACGGAGGCCCGGCATGGCGGCCAATGCCTGCAAGTCGGCGGCCAGCCGTTTTGCTGAGACAAAGCGGCTGTTGAACCGGCGATCCCCTGTCGTCGTGACACCATGATAGATCAGCACCCGGCGCGCACCGGGAGGGAAGCGCGCCGGGTGCAACCCGCGAAGCTCAAACCGGAGGTTCGCGAGACGGTTAGTCAGGGGCATGATGCCCCTGCTATCCTATTGCTCAGTACGGATCGATCAGAATGCATACTGGACCAGCAGCCCGACCGTATGGGCGGTGAAGTTCTCTGGCACCGTACCGAGATAGGTATTGTCGCCAACGGCGCCGGCTGTCAGTCCGGTATAGTGGAAATCAACAACCCGCTCTCGGGCGAAGCGGTGGAACAGGCGATAGGAGATGGTTTCCGTCACCTGATGCCGCAACTCGGTGCGCAAGATGTGGCTGTCATAGGTGATGGCGGGGAAGCTGCTTCCGGCCTGCGCCGCAGAGATGACGTTGAAGAAGGCGTCGGTCCCCGCGAATGTATAGTTCATGCCGGTACGGGCATGCGCATAGGCATAGTCCCCGCTCAGCATGAAATTGCCCCAGCTGTGCTGTGCGTTCAGGCCAACGGTATAAATGTTGGACCCCACCGTTTCCGTCCAGCCATGGGACAATGGATAGGCCGCGCCACCAGCCCTGCCATCGACACCTGTACCGGAGGCGTTGATATTGGCGATGTCACGGTCCTGCGTCTGTACCGTCAGGAAGCCTGAGAAGCGCGTGGCGGCTGACGCCTGATAACCGTAGGAGATCGTGCCATCTGCGGCCTTGGTGGAACGCAGGCCATAATCGGCGTCATAGTCGTTCAGCTTCAGACTGCCCGTGACCTGCAGGTCGCTGCGTGGGGTCACGATATAGTTGGCTTGCCAGCGCAGGGCGTGTTGCGTGCGGTCGGCAATGTCAAACTTACGCAGATCCGACAGGGCAAATGCTGGATCGCCGGCGGGGCTTGCCGGGATATAGCCGGGCAGGGAGGACGTGTAGTAGGGGCCATAGGGATTGGACATGTAGTCGCTGCCCTTGCGGCGCGCAGCTTCATAGCTGAGGCGCACCGTGCCCCATTCGAAACCTGTGCTGGACAATTGCAGCCGACCGATATGGTCGCGGCTATCCTTCACCTCGCGTACCGAATGGTCGACATTGTCCTGGGTATAGGACAGGTCGAGCTTCCAACGGTTGTCCAGCCGGTAATCCGCCTTGGCCTTCATGGTCAGCCGGTCATTGGCGAACGGCATGTTACGGATCTGGACGCGGCTGCCGGGTTGGTTGGGCCGATATATCCCGCTCAATGGTGGAATGAAGGGCCCCAGGCCGCCATCAAGTGCGACATAGCCGTAAAGACCGTTCACCGGGTTGAGCGCAACATAATTGGTCTTGTTCTCCTCGCCCCGTATCCGTGCTTCCAGCGATATGCCCAGCTTGGGAGAGGCGGTGTAGTGATATTGGACCAAGCCGTTCAGGATATTGATGGCGGCGTCCGCGCTGGTCCGGCTGAGGGCAGCAGTGCTGTTCCACCGGTCCAGATTGATGGTGTCTCCGCCGGCAACGATAATGCCCGTGCCGACCGTCGGCGGGATCAGCGTGTCGTTCTGTCGTTGCATGCTGTAGGACAGGCTGGCGGTCAGCCGTGAGGTGGTGGACAGCTGAAGCGCCATGTCGCCCTTTACATTGTGGGCGCTGTTGTCCGGCGGCAGGCTGAGTTGGCCTTCCTTCGGAATATACATGCCGGGCGCATTGATCGAATTCAGGCCTGGGTTCTGCCAGGTCAGGGACCGGTATTCATTGCGGAAGAATGATCCGGTATAGGCGAGATTGGCGTTGAAACGATCTTTCCGGTAACGCAGACCCGCTGTAACGTCGAAAGTCTGATAATCTATAGGC
The DNA here is from genome assembly GCA_943369495.1 of Rhizobium sp. Q54. Lineage (GTDB taxonomy): Bacteria > Pseudomonadota > Alphaproteobacteria > Azospirillales > Azospirillaceae > Niveispirillum. The sequence goes on along the minus strand of CALRNG020000081.1, from coordinate 1,712 downwards.
TGGATGATCTGCGTGGCGCCGTTCTGGAACGGATAGCCGAACGTGGCGCTGAATGGCTGTGTGCCGTTGCGCAATTCGGCTGATGTTCTGGCGTAAAGCTCGGTATGTTCATCAATATTGAAGGTCAGGGCATTGCCCGCCTTTTCCCGCACGATACGCAGGCTTTCCGGCGCCACCATGCCGGCCACGGCATTGACCTGGGCCACAGTCGAGGTGCCAGGCGTAAGGCCGGCCCGTAGCGTCAGCCGGCTGCTGCCGGAACCGGTCCAGAGCGACCGTGCCCGGGTGGTATAGGTGTGGGGGATGCTGTCGAAATACCACAGCGTATCGAACGAACCGTACCGGCCGACGCGCAGCTGATAATACTGATCATCTCGCCCAACATTCTGGCCCAAGGCCGAGACGTACAGCGCCGTTTTGCGGTTTTCCGCCATGAAGCCGATATTGGTCAGGACGGGACCGCTGTTCCAGGCCCCATACTCTTTCAACGCGGCGGAACCCTCCCCCTTGCCAAAGCTACCGATCACGCCTCCCTCGGCCCAGCGCAGCAGCAGCCAGTCGGCGTCAGCCTCGCTCTGCCGCATTTCCGGCGTCAGATAGGGGACCGGATAGAGCAACCCGGTGGGCGTGCGCGTAATGTCGTCCAGGACCGACAGGCCTGCCGGATCGCGCGCGCGGTCCATCACCTGCCCATGCGGGTTCATCACATTGCCGGGACCGCCATAGCCGGTAGCGGCGCTATCGGCCCGGGCCGTAGCGGTCATGATTTCTACCACGGCCACCGTCGTCAGCAGCCAACCGGTAAGGCGTTTGTGCTCCATTCTCATCGTTCGAACCGTCCGCCGGAGGGGGAGTTCGAGCCATGCACATTGACATGGCAGGTCGAACAGCTGGTGGCGATCAGCCTCGGATCGGGCATGGCGCCCTGCGCCATATTGCCGACCGTCAGCAAGGCGCCGGGGTGGCTTGCCTGGGAATGGCACTGCTGACACAGGACGGGGCGGGGGGCTGTCAGCAGGCTTTCAAAGTTAGACCCGTGCGGCGAGTGGCAGTTCAGGCAACTCTCCCGGACTGGCGCATGCTCAAACAGGAAGGGGCCACGCTTCTCCGCATGACAGGTAAAGCAGATCTCGTTGACACTGTCGGCCTTCAGCAAAGGTGCCGTACTTGACCCGTGGGGGTTATGGCAGTCTGTGCAGCTGAGCTTGCCTTCCAGCAGCGGCATATGTGACCGGCGTTGGAATTCCGCATGCTGGGCCTTGTGGCACTGGAAGCAGGTCTCATTAATGCTTTCCCGAGCCGTCAGCCCGCGTGAACCGTAGTTCGTCATCGGGTTATGACAGTCGGCGCAACCGACCTGATTGCTGTCATGGATGCTGGAATGCCAGAAGATGCGCTGGCCGCCCTGATGGCAGGTCAGGCACTGGCCGTTCTGCTGGTCCAGCGGTGTCTTGCTCTTCTTGGAGAAGGCGATGATCTTGGTCAGGTCCGAAGGGTCTTCGACATGGGCGGAACCAGGGCCATGGCAGGCTTCGCAGTTCTGGGCCTGCTGATCATTGCCAGGATTCTGCCCGAAGACTTTCGCGTGGACCGTATGGGCCCAGTTCACCGCCTCCTGCTGATGGCAGGTGGTGCAGGTCTCTTGTCCGACGAAGCTTCGGTCGTTGGGTTGTGGCGGAATGGCGGCGACCTGCTGGGCATCCGGGGTCTTT
>CALRNG020000080.1:0-11031 GCA_943369495.1 Rhizobium sp. Q54 | reverse complement strand
GGCTGGGTCGTGGTGGCCGCGACCTTCCTCACCTCCATCACCGCCGCCGGGGCCGTGGGCGCACCGGGCGTGCTGATGATCCCGTTGCAGAAGGAATTCGGCTGGACCACGTCGGAGATTTCGACGGCGCTGGCCATCCGCATGGTGCTGTTCGGCCTGATGGGACCGTTTGCAGCGGCGCTGATCAACCGGTTCGGGGTGCGGCGCATGGCGCTGACCTCGCTCTCGATCATTGCTGCGGGCATGATCCTGTCGCTGGGGATGAACAGCCTGTGGGAACTGATCCTGCTCTGGGGTGTGGTGGTCGGGCTGGGCACCGGCATGACGGCCCTGGTGCTGGGCGCCACTATCGCCACCCGCTGGTTCACGCATCGGCGCGGGCTGGTGATCGGTTTGCTGACCGCCAGTTCGGCCACGGGACAGCTGGTCTTCATCCCCCTGACGGCCTGGCTGGCGGAAGAGATCGGCTGGCGTACCGCCCTGTCGGTGATCTGCGCCATGTTGGCGGTGGCCGCCACGGGCGTGCTGCTGCTGATGCGCGACCGGCCGGGTGATGTGGGCCTGCGCGCTTATGGGGAGGCGCCGGGCGCACCGGACCCGGCCCCACCGCCGCCCGCCGGATCGGTAGCGTTTGCTGCCATCGACGCGCTGCGCATGGCCGCCAAGACCAAGGTTTTCTGGGTGCTGTTCGGCACCTTCTTTGTCTGCGGGGCCAGCACCAACGGCCTGGTACAGACGCATCTGGTCCCCATGTGCGTGGATTACGGCATGCCCTTGGTGAAGGCGGCGGGCATGCTGGCCTTGATCGGCATTTTCGATTTCGTGGGCACGGTGGCGTCAGGCTGGCTATCCGACCGTTATGACAATCGCTGGCTGCTGTTCTGGTATTACGGACTGCGCGGTCTGTCGTTGTTGTACCTGCCCTTCTCCGACTTTACCTTCTATGGCCTGTCGCTGTTCGCCGTCTTCTATGGCCTGGACTGGGTCGCAACAGTACCGCCGACGGTGAAGCTCACGGCGGAACGGTTCGGGCGAGAGAAGGCGAACCTGGTCTTCGGCTGGATCTTCGCAGGTCACCAGCTGGGTGCGGCCTGTGCCGCGCTCGGTGGCGGCTTCTCCCGTACCTATCTGGAAAGCTATATGCCGGCCTTCTATGTGGCGGGCGTGCTGTGCCTGTTCGCGGCCCTGATGTGCCCCACCATGGGCAAGAAGGCGCAGCCGGTGGCAGCGTAACCCGCCACCGGCCCCCGTGTGCCGTTACAGCGCCGCCAGGAACCCCGCCACATGGGGGGCGATGAGCGTACGGTGGGTGAAGATGGCGGCATGGCCGCCCTCCGCCACCGTCAGCAGCTCCGCCCCCGGAATGCGGCGGGCCAGTTCCGCCCCATGCCTTTCATAGGGTAGCAGGGGATCGCGCGTGCCATGCACCACAAGGGTGGGCACGCCGATCTCCTGCAAGGAGAAACGCTGGTGCCGGGTCACGCCGATATCATTCTGCGTCCCCGGCAACCGTTCCGCCAACCGGTCGAACATGCCTGCGCGCAGGTCGCGATAAAGCGGCATGGCCACCGGATCCGCCCGCAAGGCGCGTTGATGTTCCAAGTCGGGGATGGAGCGACTGGAAATCCGGTCCGGGTTGCGCAGTGCCCGGCCCTTCATCAACCCCACAAAGGCGGGCCAGCGGGCCAGCAGCCCGAACAGGCGAAGGCCGCCGGGGGTCGGCATCGGTTGCGGTCCCGCGCAGGTGGACACCAGAACCAACCCCTGGCAGCGCCGGGGATGGCGCAGGGCGAACATCAGCGCCGATGCACCCCCGCCCGATACGGCGATGACCGCGACCCGATCCAGACCCAGATGGTCCAGCAAGGCAGCGTAAAGGTCGGCCTGCGCCTCCGGCGTGACGCCGGATGACAGCGGCGTGCCGGGATAACCCGGACGTGCGGGTGCGATGACGCGCCCGGCATCGGCCCCGGTGACACGGGCCAGGATCATTCCCTGGTCCGTCCCGCCCATAGCCCCGTGCAGGGACAGGACCGCCGGGCCTTCCCCGGCATCGGCATATTGGATAAGGCCGCGCGGCGTGGCGGCCGTTACTTCAGCAATCGACATGGACATGGCTGTTCCCCGTCTGTCGTGCCGATCCTTGATGGATGTCGGTGGTCGCCGGCTTCCGACCTGGCACGGCTTTTCAGGAAAAGCGGTCGGTCGATGGAAGAAGGGTAGGAACAATCGTGAAAACCATTTCGCGATGGCAGGTTTAGCTTTCCCAAATGGGAACGGCGACGCCTGGGTGAACTGCCGACCGTGATCAGGTATAAATGACCTTATCCCGTCTGACAACAATCCCCTTATCTCCGACCACGCGACGGCCGCTTACGGCTTGCGATCGGCCAGTACCTTCGACAAAATTCGCCAAACAATGTGAGGCCCCCGTGAGCGTCAACGATATCCCTCTTCTGCGTCCGGATGCGATGAGCGTCGACGACGCCATCACGATATTCGCTGAGACGACGGACACCGTGCCGGTTGTCGCTTTGGTGTGGTGCTTGGCCAACTGGGGCCAGGCAGGACCGCCGCTGGTTACCCTCATTGAACGCTACGCGGATGGCAGCGACCGGTCGGACATGTCCACAAGCGCCATGGCCTTCTGCATCTTCCTGGCGGCGGGCGCACGTGAAAAACGGGCTTTCTCCCCGTTATGTCTGCTGGCACGGGATGCGGAGGCGATGGAGGATGCGCTGGGAGATGCGGTGACCGAATCATTCCAGAACATCCTTATCAGTACATTCGATGGCAATCTTGGTCTGTTGAAGGGTCTGATTGAGGACAGCAGCGTCGATGACTTCATCCGCAGCGCGGCACTGCGAAGCTTCGCTTACCTGGCGGCGGCGGGCGAAATCGACCGGCCAGAGGCCGAATCCTATCTTGCTGCGCTTTCTGACGGACTGGACGCTGTACCAGGCGAGTTCGTGTGGAGCGAATGGGCCGAGGTCATCGCACTGCTGGGGCTGGAAAAATTCAGGCCCCTGATCGGTGCGGCTATCAATGATGGCCGTATCACCCCGGATATCGCCGGTCCAGCCCACTATGAGCGCACCTTTGCAGCCGCATCGGGACGGGATGATCCGCTGACCGTTTTCAATGAAAACAATATTCGCATCATCACCGATGTCGTCGCAGAATTTGAAGGCTGGTACTGCTTCTCGGAACAGCGCCGACGCGACGACCGGGAACAGGCGCTGCGCGCACAGAAGCCGTCCAATCTGTTTTACTCACCGACTCCGGCTGTCAATCTATACCGGTCAGTGGGGCGCAATGACCCATGCCCCTGTGGCAGCGGCAAGAAATTCAAAAAATGCTGTTTGAACTGATGGTATCGAGCGGAAACACGCTTTGCCAGACCCTCAGGACCAAAAGCTTTATGACAGCATGAAGGGGATTGAGACGGCTCTGCCCCAGGCAGACCGTCGAAAGTCGCTCAAATGCGTCATGTATCTGACGGGAATAAATGGCGGAGGGGATGGGATTCGAACCCACGGTACCAGTTTCCCGGTACGACGGTTTAGCAAACCGTTGCCTTCAGCCGCTCGGCCACCCCTCCGCACCGTCTGCAACCGACCGGCATTGCCGGGGCTGCGTCGGTGAGAGGGGTGTTTAGTGGCATGAAGCGGGCTTGTCAACGGCGCTGCAACACCCCATTCTTAAAAAGTGATCCCGGCAGTGATGCGCGGGACATACCGGGACGGGGGCGGCCCGGCTCTCCGCCGCAGCAACGCGGTACCGCACGGGCTAACCCCCGCGCCCTCTGAAGGGAGTTCGACATCATGTTCGGACATGAAATGCCCATCGCCAGGACCGACACAAAAGTGATTCGTGCCGACGGCACGGGTTTGAAGGCGGGCCTGCTGGCTGGCATCCTGGGTCTGTCGCTGATAATTCTGGCTGCCGGTACCGCTGGTGCCGCCGAAAGCGCCTGGGACGGTATCCCGTCCAAGAAGGCGCCCAAGCTGGTGACCGAGGGTCTGAGCGAGCAGGACCATGCCAACCTGGACAAGGTCTTTGTGAAGCCCGGCGTCACCCTCGCCTCCTACGGCAAGGTCATGCTGGCCCCCATGGACACCGCCATTGAGCGCCGCTTTGACGAGGTGCTGCTGTCGGTGCGCGAACGCGACCACGCGTTTGAATATATGACCAAGCAGCTGGAAGAGGCGTTCGGGCCGGCAATGGTGAAGGAAGCGGGGCCGGGTGTCCTGAAACTGGCCATCACCTTCACCGATTATGTCCCCAACCGCTCCTTCCATGCGGAAAAGGCACGGGGTGGCGGCACGGTAGACCGGGTCTATTCTGTCGGCCGCGCCGCTTTCCAGGCGACCCTGACCGACAGCCAGACGGGCCAGGTGGTGGCGGTGATCGCCGATGCTGATATGGGCCTGCCCTTCCCCGACAATATCAACAGCTACACGATCTATGGCGATGCGGACCGGTTCACCCGCCGCTGGGCCAAGCAGATCGCCAAGTTGGTGACGGGTGACGCCGCTAGCTGACCTCGTTGACAGCAGTGATGGACTGATCGGGCGCCGGGGTCACACCCGGCGCCTTTTCTGTGCGTGGCGCACAAGCCACCCCGGAGGAATCGGGACTGCCGCACAACATCCGGGCGCAGGCATAGTGTTCTCCATCGCGGGTCACCTGCCCGCCCTTGGATGCTACCGATGAACCGTTTCCTTGCCGCCATCGTCGACCCGTTCCTGCTGACCCTTCTGGCGACGGTGGGGTTGGCGGCCCTGTTTCCGGCCACGGGAAATGTGGCGGGCATTGTCGATATCGTGGCCGATATCGCCATCGCGCTGCTGTTCTTCTTCCATGGGGCCAAGCTGTCGCGCGACGCCATCCTGGCCGGCATGGGACACTGGCGCCTGCACCTGACTGTACTGGCCAGCACGTTTGTTCTGTTCCCGCTGCTGGGGCTGGCGGCGGGCCTGCTGCCGGCCTCCGTTCTGTCGCCGGTCATCGCCACAGGCATCCTTTATCTCTGCCTGCTGCCCTCCACAGTGCAAAGCTCCATCGCCTTTGTCTCCATTGCGGGCGGCAATGTACCGGCGGCGATCTGTTCGGCGTCGGCCTCCAACCTGCTGGGCATCTTCATCACCCCGCTGCTGGTCGGTCTGCTGATGAATACCGGCGGCCCGGCGGGTATTTCGCTGGCAGCGCTGGAGGCGATCATCCTGCAATTGCTGGTGCCGTTCATCGCCGGCCATCTGGCCCGGCCCCTGATCGGCCGGTTCGTGCAAAAGCATAAACAGAGCATTTCCTACACCGACCGGGGATCGATCCTGCTGGTCGTTTACTCCGCCTTCAGCGCCGCCGTCGTGGAAGGGCTGTGGCATAAGGTGGCGCCGTCCGACCTGCTGGTGATCAGTGCCGCCAGCATCATCCTGCTGGCCATCGTCCTGGGCGCCACAGCGCTGGCGGGCCGTTGGCTGGGCTTCACCTTGGCCGACCGGATCGTGCTGGTCTTCTGCGGCTCCAAGAAAAGCCTGGTGTCGGGCGTGCCCATGGCGGGCGTGCTGTTCCCCGTGGCGCAGGTCGGCCTGATCATCCTGCCGCTGATGATCTTTCACCAGATCCAGCTGGTGGTCTGCACCTGGCTGGCGGCCCAGTATCGCCAGTCGGCATAGAAAAAGGCCGCCAGGATCGCCCCGGCGGCCTTTGACCTCATTCCCCTGATGAGCGTCAGCCCTTCAGCTTGACCGCCAGGATTTCATTCACCAGGGCCGGGTTGGCCTTGCCCTGGCTGGCCTTCATCACTTGCCCCACGAAGAAGCCGAACAGTTTGTCCTTGCCGGACCGGTATTCGGCCACCTTGTCGGGGTTGGCCTCCATCACCTGGGCGATGACGGCGTCGATGGCGCCGGTATCAGTGACCTGACGCAGGCCCTTCTCATCCACGATGGCGATGGCCGACTTGCCCGTCTCCAGCATCAGCGCGAACACATCCTTGGCCAGACGGCCCGAGATGGTGTTGTCGGCGATCAGGTCCAGCAGCCCGCCCAGTTCCGCAGCGGAGATCGGCGATTCGGTGATGTCCTTGCCGGTCTTGTTCAAGGCGCCCAGCAGGTCGCCGATGACCAGATTGGCGGCAGCCTTTGGATCGCGGCCCTTGGCCACTTCCTCATAGAAGTCACCGCGCGCCTTTTCCGCCACCAGCACGCCGGCATCGTACACGGGCAGCTTGTACTGCTCCATGAAGCGGGCCTTCTTGTCGTCAGGCAGTTCCGGCAGGCTGGCCTTGATCTGATCGACCAGTTCCTGTTCGACCAGCAACGGCAACAGGTCGGGATCGGGGAAATAGCGGTAATCATGCGCCTCTTCCTTGCTGCGCATGGAGCGGGTGACGCCCTTGGCCGTGTCCCACAGGCGGGTTTCCTGCACGACCGTGCCGCCTTCCTCGATCAGTTCGATCTGGCGCTGGGCCTCATACTCGATCACCGCATGCATGAAGCGCATGGAATTGACGTTCTTCGTCTCCGTCCGCGTGCCCAGCGGACCGCCGGGACGGCGCACCGACACGTTGATGTCGCAACGCATGGAGCCTTCATCCATGTTGCCGTCGCAGGTTTCCAGATAGCGGACGATGGTGCGCAGCTTGCGCACATAGGCCACCGCCTCTTCCGGGCTGCGCATATCGGGCTTCGACACAATCTCCATCAGCGCCACGCCGGCCCGGTTCAGATCGACATAGGTCTTGGACGGGTGCTGGTCATGCATCGACTTGCCAGCATCCATTTCCAGATGCAGCCGTTCGATCCCCACTTCCCGCGTGGCGCCATCGGCCAGATCCAGGATGATCGTGCCCTCGCCCACGATGGGCTGCTTGAACTGGCTGATCTGATATCCCGACGGCAGGTCGGCGTAGAAATAATTCTTGCGGTCAAAAACGCTGCGCAGGTTGATCTGGGCCTTGAGCCCCAGGCCGGTCTTGACAGCCTGCTGCACGCAGAATTCGTTGATCACGGGCAGCATGCCGGGGAAGCCGGCATCGACAAAGCTGACTTGGCTGTTGGGGGCCGCACCGAAGGCCGTGGCGGCCCCGCTGAACAGCTTGGCATTGGAGATGACCTGGGCATGAACTTCCAGCCCGATCACCACTTCCCATTCACCCGTTTCGCCCTGAATCCGGTAAGCCATCGTCTCTGCACTCTGTGATAACGGAAAGATCAGGCCAGTTTCATGGCCGGATTCGGCCCAAAGGGCAAGGGGAATGGACACCACAGAGGGTGTTCAGAACCGCTTGGCCCCGCGCACCGCCAGCATGACGGCATAAAGACCGCTGGTCGCACATATATAAAGCCGGTTGCCGCGCGCACCCCCGAACTCCACATTCGCCACTGGTTCCGGCACCAGAACCCGGGCGATCAGGCCGCCATCGGGGTGATAGCAATGCACCCCGTCCGCCTCTGCCATCCAGAGATGGCCCTGCTCGTCACAGCGCAGCCCGTCGAACCCGGCCTGTTCGGATGTGGCGAACACCTCCCCACCCGACAACCGCCCCTCATCGGCCACCCGGAAGGCCCGCACATGACACGGCCCATCCGGCCGGTGCGTGCGGCCCGTATCGACGATGTAGAGAATCTTCTCATCGGGCGAAAAGCAGAGGCCGTTGGGTTTCACGAAATCACCAGCCACCAGTTCCACCGCGCCCGTGGCCGGGTCGATGCGGTAGACATTGCTGGCCCCGATCTCGCTTTCGGCCCTGTACCCCTCATAATCGCTGTCGATTCCATAGGTCGGGTCGGTGAACCAGACGGAGCCGTCGGATTTGACCACCACATCATTGGGGCTGTTCAGGCGTTTGCCCTGCCAGCTGTCGGCCAGGACGATGACACTACCATCATGATTGGTGCGCACTACGCGCCGCCCGCCATGTTCGCAGGTGACCAGACGCCCCTGACGATCCACGGTATTGCCGTTGGAAAAGCCCGACGGCCGGCGGAACTCCCCCACCGTTCCCGTCACCTCATCAAAGCGCAGCATGCGATCATTGGGGATATCGGACCAGACCAGGGTGCGGTGGGCCGGGAAATAGGCCGGCCCCTCGGCCCACCGACACTCCCCATAAAGCTTTTCCACCTGCGCCGTGACATTAAGCACCGCCCGCGCGCGGACACGGTCATGAATGATGAAATCGGCAGCAGACATGGGCACCGGCTCCAGGGACGGGAAAGGGCTTTGGACCAGGGAAATATCATACTTTTCCTATCCCCCACGACCCGATTGAAGTTTCACGCAACCCCGCCCTTCGCTGCGGCGGGTGGACGGGTCCGCCCTGGCGTGCCATGTAAGCAGCCCTATGCAACCCACCTGGAGCGTCCAGGACATGATGTCGCCCGCCGCCAATGACCTGCTGGTACTGGCCCTGCCCAAGGGTCGGATTCTGGATGAGGTGAGGCCGTTGCTGCATCATGTCGGCATCGAGCCGGAAGCCGATTTCGACAATCCGAAATCCCGCGCCCTGAAGTTCGACACCAACCTGCCACACGTGAAGATCATCCGCGTGCGCAGCTTTGACGTCGCCACCTTCGTGGCCTTTGGCGCCGCCCATCTGGGCGTGTGCGGCAGCGATGTGCTGATGGAATTTGATTATCCGGAGATCTACACGCCGCTGGACCTGGGCATCGGCAAGTGCCGCATCGCGGTCGCCGAGCCCGTGGACCTGTCCGCCAGTGACGATCCGTCGCGCTGGTCCCATGTGCGGGTGGCCACCAAATATCCCGATATCACCCGCCGGCATTTCGCGGCGCGCGGCGTGCAGGCCGAATGCATCAAGTTGAACGGCGCCATGGAGCTTGCCCCCAATCTGGGTCTGTGCTCGCGCATCGTTGATCTGGTGTCCACGGGCACGACGTTGAAGGCCAACGGGTTGGTGGAGATTGAGCATATTGCAGACATCTCTTCCCGCCTGGTCGTGAACCGGGCGGCCTTCAAGACGCGCCATGGCGAGATTCAGGGCTGGATCGACCGTTTTCAGGAGGCCATCGGCAATGCCGGTTAAATTCTCCACCCGCGACGCCGATTTCGAGGCCCGTTTCCAGGACCTGTTGGGCGCCAAGCGCGAGGTTCAGGAAGACCTGAACAATGCCGTCACTGCAATCCTGAACGATGTGAAGGCCAGGGGCGACGCTGCCGTCCTGGAGTACACGAAGCGCTGGGACCGGCTGGACCTGACCGCCGACGCCATGGCCTTCACGGCTGCGGAGATCGCATCGGCGGTCGCACAGTGCGATGCTGAGACGCTGGACGCCCTGAAACTGGCCGCCGCGCGGATCGAGGCGTTTCACCGAACGCAGCCCATCGAATCCTCCTTCTTCACCGACCCCGCCGGCGTGCGCTTAGGCGCGCGCTGGACGCCGGTGGGCGCCGTTGGCCTGTACGTGCCGGGTGGTTTGGCCTCCTACCCTTCTTCCGTACTGATGAATGCCATCCCGGCCAAGGTGGCGGGCGTGCCGCGCATCGCCATGGTGGTGCCCTCGCCCGATGGCGTGATCAACCCGTTGGTCCTGGCCGCCGCCCAACTGGCCGGCGTGACGGAGATTTACCGCATCGGTGGGGCGCAGGCGGTGGGCGCGCTGGCCTTCGGCACCGAAACGATCAAGCCCGTGGATAAGATCACCGGCCCCGGCAATGCCTTTGTCGCCGCCGCCAAGCGGCAGGTATTCGGCACCGTCGGCATCGACATGATCGCCGGCCCGTCTGAAATCCTGGTGGTGGCCGATGCTCAGAACGACCCGGACTGGATCGCCGCCGACCTGCTGTCGCAGGCCGAACATGACACCAGCGCGCAGAGCATCCTGATCACCGACGATGCGGCCTTTGCCGATGCGGTGTCGGCTGCCGTCGATGCGCATCTGGCCACCCTGCCCCGGGCTGAGATTGCAGGCACCTCCTGGCGTGACCATGGCGCCATCATCCTGGTGGACAGCCTGGATGACGCGATCCCCTTGGTGGACCGGCTGGCACCCGAACATCTGGAACTGGCCGTTGCCGATCCCGATGCGATGGCCGCCAAGGTGCGCAATGCCGGCGCCATCTTCCTAGGCCGCTATACGCCGGAAGCCATCGGCGATTATGTAGCCGGTCCCAACCATGTGCTGCCCACGGCCCGGTCGGCCCGCTTCTCCAGCGGTCTGAACGTTCTGGACTTCATGAAGCGCACCACACTGGTGGGCTGTACCCCGGAAAGCCTCGCAAAGATTGGCCCGACCGCCGTCGCATTGGCGAACTCCGAAGGGCTGGGCGCACACGCTTTGTCCGTTCACATAAGACTCTGAATTGATTTAGCAATAGTAAAACTCCGTGAGAGGGAAATTTCCAAGTATTATTCTCAGATAATCTATCTCACGAAGTTTTACTCATTCTCCATATCCTGAAGTTCATGCAGTTTGACAGAATATGTTGATTCGCAAACGAGCAGATCCTCCCACACTGAAACGTAGTTTTACATAATATGGATGATTGTCCGGTTCTACGATAAGTTCCCGAAACGAAACAAGGGAGGGAATATTGTCTACTGGAACATACCAACACGCCGAAATCTTTTGCCCTGCATCGATTTCAACATCTTTAGACGGCACTCCAACCGGCGCAACGAATGCTCTATCAAGATCGGCATTGCCAATCTCATCGCTGCCGATCACATAGCTACCAAGACGAAAAACCCCCATGATATCCTCCTGTTTCGACTTGCTGGGTGGTTAAGGTAAGGTCGGCACCGCACGGTCATTTAGAAGTGGTAGGGTGTCAGCTCACGACGAATCAGTTGACGTGCAGTGAAGGCTGTATATAGCTCATAAAACTACCACTTTGAGTCGATGCAGACCGGCTAATTGACATTTTTATCGACACTCCATGGCCACGATTATCACAATCGCCTTGCCGCGCCGCCTCACCCGTTTGGGTGATGTCTGGAAAAATTTTCCTGGAATATGCGCCTAAACGTGTCTTTATAGGGCTAAAGCGGTAGAGAGAGCATTT
>CALRNG020000079.1:0-11083 GCA_943369495.1 Rhizobium sp. Q54 | reverse complement strand
GGGCAGAGGGGCGCGACATGGCCCGGCCGGAAAATGTCCTGGATGTGGCCGCTAGCCTGGGCCTGGAACGCGATGCGGTGGAGGCCGGGATCGACGAAGCGTTGGTGAAGGACCGGCTGCGGGTGGAGACGGAAACGGCGATCAGCCGTGGGGTGTTCGGCGCGCCGTTCTTCTTTGTCGATGGCGAACCCTTCTGGGGGGCCGACCGCATGGACCAGATGGATGAATGGCTGCGCCGGGGCGGGTGGTGACGCTTCGTCAGGGCATGGCCCAGTGCGTCATGGAAGGGTAGGGCGGCAGGTCGCTCTGCATCAGCAGGGCCATGATCCCGGTCGGTCCCGTCATGCCCATGCGGCACAGATGGCCGATGCCCATATTATTGCCGGTTTCCAGCAGGTGCAGGAAATGCCGCTGCTGTGACGGTGTATCCATGCGGTAGCCGCCCGCGAAGAAGATGGTTTCCGGTGGCAGGTCCAGCGCCTTCAACGCCGCGTAGGACCAGGCGATGGCCATGTTTTCCGTCTGGGCCAGTGATAACTGTGCCAGCGGGTCCGGGTCATCGCCGATCGCGTCGCGCAATGTCGTTTCCAGATTATCGCCCAGGTGCGGGCGCAGGCGGGCCGGTACGGTGGCGATGTGCCCCGCCTCATGCAGCAGGTCGCCGGAAACATAAAGATGCGCGGGATCGACGTGCAGCACCCCGGATTTGATGGTGACGCCGGGCAGGAAGCCATCAGGTCCGAACGGCCCGACTTCCAGGGGCAGGCCGACCCCACGGATGAAACCCACGATTCCGTCGAAATGCTCCGCGCCCAGCATGGCCGCTCCCCTGAAGTTGCTGTGTCTGCAACTTTAGGGGAATAGGACGCAAATGACCACCCTGGCGGTGGTGCCAAAGGTCACAGGGCGTCGGCGGCCTTCTTCACGGTTACGCGGTTCTGCGCCGTACCGAACCAGCCCAGGACGATGTTGTGGTGGTCGATGATCTGTTCGAAGGTCAGGTCGCCCATGTCGCAGGTCGTGTGACCATCGCCGATCAAGGTGACGTCGAAGCCATGGGCGATGGCGCTGCGCACGGAAGTGTCGATGCAGAACGGGGTCATGCAGCCGCCGATCATGACATGGCGGATGCCGGCATCCAGCAGTGCCTGCTTCAGTCCCGTGTCCAGGAAGCTGTCGCAGGTGGTCTTGTGGATCACCAGTTCGCCCGGTTGCGACGTCAGTTCGCGCCGGATTTCCCAGCCGGGCGTGCCCTTGGCCAGACGGTGATCATCTTGCGCGTCATGCTGCACATGGATCAGGGTGACGCCGGCGGTGCGCGCGCGGGTTTGCAGGTCGGCCAGACGGCCAACGACCGCGTCCAGCGCCTGTGCGGCGGCATCGAAGCGGGGCCCCTCACCGGCGGGCAGGATGCCTTCCTGTACATCGATGACGATCAGGGCGGTTTCATTGGCGGCGTGCATGCTCATGCTCCCTGTTTGTCGGGTCAGGCAGGCCTAGAGGAGATTTGTTTCTGGATGATTTCAAAGAAGGGCGGGGCCTTGCAGCGGGAAGCGGATGCGCTACGCTGCCCATGCAATCCACAAGCCCTTGACGGGGCATAAGACCAAGGATCGGGACACGTGCGGATCATCGGACATTTCATGCGCTGCAGCGCCCTGGCGCTGGTGCTGGCCCTTTCTGCCGGGGTGGCCACGGCCCAAACGGCAGCGCCGACCAAGATTGAGCGGGTTCAGAGTGGCAATATCGTCACGGAGAACATCCCCGCCGTCGATGCGGCCCTGGGGGAGCGTCTGTCGGCCTATCTGTCCGCCCGCTCGGCCAGCATGCTGGACTGGACGCCCGACGGCAAGGGTATCCTGATCAGCACCCGGTTCGGGGAGACGGCACAGCTGCACCTGGTGAACGGCCCGATGATGGCCCGCCAGCAGCTGACCTTTGCCGCCGAACCCATCACCAACGCCGCCTTCAGCCCGGCCAAGGGCTCCACCGATCTGGTCTATGTCTGGGACAAGGGCGGGTCGGAGAATTTCCAGTTCTTCCACCTGGATGTCGCCACCGGCAAGACCGCGCTGGTCACCGATGGCAAGTCGCGCAACCAGGGCCTGGTCTGGAACCATAAGGGCGACCGGTTCGCCTTTTCCAGCACGCGGCGCGACGGCAAGAACACCGATGTCTATGTCGGCGGGTTGAAGGATGCGGCGACGGTCGCCCCGCTGGTGGCGCAGACCGGGTCATGGGGTGCGGTCGCCTTTTCCCAGGATGATGCCAAGCTGCTGGTCGGGCAGTATATCGCCATCACCAAATCCTACCTCTCGGTGGTCGATGTCGCCACGGGCCAACTGACCCGCATCAAGCCGGAGAAGGACAGTATCGCCCTGTCCGGCGTCGGCTTTACCCCCGATGCCAAGGGCGTGTTCCTGACGTCGGACGAGGAAGGGGAGTTCAAGCGTCTGGGCCTGCATGATCTGGCGTCGGGCAAGACCAGCTGGATCACCGCCGACGATCCCTGGGACGTTGAGGAGGCGGTGCTGTCGCATGACGGCAAGCGTCTGGCCTATGTCCTGAACGAGGGCGGCTGGTCCACGGTGCGGGTGATCGACACCAAGACGCTGAAGCCGGTAAAGATGCCCGCCCTGCCCAAGGGGGTGATCGGCGGCGTCGCCTTCAGCCCCGACGGGTCGAAGCTGGCCTTGTCACTGACCACGCCCACGGCGCCTGCCGATGTTCATGTCCTTGATCTGGGCAAGGGCAAGGTGGAGCAGTGGACCAAGAGCGAGGTCGGCGGTCTCAATACCGAGACTTTCGCCGATGCCAGCCTGGTGCAGTTCCCCAGCTTCGACCAGCGGCAGATCCCGGCCTTCCTGTTCAAGCCCAAGAATGCCAAGGGCAAGCTGCCGGTCATCATGCTGATCCATGGCGGGCCGGAGGGGCAGAGCCGCCCGAATTTCAGTTCCACGGTCCAGTTCTGGGCCAATGAGCTGGGGGCCGCCGTGCTGTTGCCCAATATCCGGGGGTCGGACGGGTACGGGAAGACCTATCTGGGCCTGGATAATGGCTTCAAGCGTGAGGACAGCATCAAGGATATCGGCGCCCTGATCGATTGGGTCGCGACCCAGTCCGACCTGGACAAGGACAAGATCGTGGTGGCCGGCGGGTCCTATGGCGGCTATGCCACCCTGGCGGCCATGACCCATTACAATGACAAGCTGGCCGGCGGCGCCGACACGGTCGGCATTTCCAATTTCATCACCTTCCTGGAGGCCACGGCAGAATATCGCCGCGACCTGCGCCGCCCGGAATATGGTGATGAGCGCGACCCGGAGATGCGCGCCTTCCTGCAGAAAATCTCGCCCCTGACCAACGCGTCGAAGATCACCAAGCCCATGCTGGTCATCCAGGGTTACAATGATCCGCGCGTGCCGGTGGGCGAGGCGGAGCAGATGGTGGCCGCCATCCGCAAGAATGGCGGCGAGGTCGGCTATGTCCTGGCCATGGACGAAGGTCACGGCTTCCGCAAGAAGTCGAACCAGTTCGTGGCCCAGATGGCGCAGGCCCAGTTCTTCCAGAAGGTGTTTGGGAAGTAGCGCGGATTAGGCGCGAGCCGTAATCCGCGGGAACCCGGTCTGGGGCCGCCCGCGGATTACGCTTGCGCTAATCCGCGCTACGAAACCGGTCGTTTGCCCTCCCACCCCCCGATAACGCCGCCCTGCCATGGCCTCTCCGGGTGGTCCCCGACCTTGCATTGAAGCCCTGTCGGCATTAGGGTCCCGCCGCATCGGGGGGCCGTCCCGGTGATGGCCCGCCGCCTTCCCTCCACCAACGGAACGGGTTTGCGGGATGAAGTCCGCCGTCATCGTCTTCCCTGGTTCCAACTGCGACCGCGACATTGCGGTGGCCTTGGAACAGGCTTCCGGCAAGAAGCCCCACATGGCCTTCCACAAGGATACGGACCTGCCGGACGTCGATGTCATCGCCGTCCCTGGCGGTTTTTCCTATGGCGATTATCTGCGCTGTGGGGCCATGGCCGCCCATTCGCCCATCATGAAGGTGGTGAAGGAACGGGCCGCCAAGGGTGTGCGCGTTGTGGGCATCTGCAACGGCTTCCAGATCATCACCGAGGCGGGGTTGCTGCCGGGTGCGCTGATCCGCAACAAGTCGCTGAAATATGTGTGCCGCACGGTCGGCCTGCGCGTCGAGACGACGGACAGCGACTTCACCCGTAAATACGCCAAGGGTCAGGTGATCGGCATTCCGGTCGGCCATGGCGAGGGCAATTACGTCGCCGATGACGAGACGCTGAAGCGTCTGGAGGGCGAGGGGCTGGTGGCGTTCCGCTATACAGCATTGCCGGGCCAGAGTGCCGAGCAGGCGAACCCGAACGGGGCGACCAACGACATTGCCGGCATCTTCAACGCACAGCGCAATGTGCTGGGCATGATGCCGCATCCCGAACGCGCCTTCGACCCGCTGCACGGCAATACCGATGGCCGTGCCTTCTTCGATAGCTTGGTGGAGACCCTGTCGTGAGCGCCCGCAAGGAACCCGTTGTGAACGAGGCCTTGGCCGCCGAACATGGCATCAAGGCCGATGAATATGTCCGCCTGCTTGACATTGTCGGGCGTCAGCCGACCTTTACTGAGCTTGGCATCTATTCCGTGATGTGGTCGGAGCATTGCTCCTACAAATCGTCGCGCGTCTGGCTGAAAAAGTTCCCGACCACGGCCCCCTGGGTCATCTGTGGTCCGGGGGAGAATGCCGGCGTTATCGATATTGGTGACAATCAGGCCGCCATCTTCAAGATGGAAAGCCATAACCACCCGTCCTATATCGAACCCTTCCAGGGTGCGGCGACGGGCGTGGGCGGCATTCTGCGCGACGTGTTCACCATGGGTGCGCGTCCCATCGCCAACCTGAATGCCCTGCGGTTCGGGGAGCCGGGCCATCCCAAGACCCGTCAGTTGGTCGCGGGCGTGGTGTCGGGCATCGGCCATTACGGCAATTGCGTCGGCGTGCCCACCGTGGGCGGCGAGACCAATTTCCACAAGGCCTATAACGGCAATTGTCTGGTCAACGCCATGACCGTCGGCATCGCCGATCAGGACAAGATTTTCTATTCCAAGGCGGCGGGCGTTGGTAACCCCGTGGTCTATGTCGGGTCCAAGACGGGCCGCGACGGTATCCATGGTGCCACCATGTCCTCGGCGGAGTTCACCGAGGATAGCGAGGCCAAGCGCCCCACGGTGCAGGTCGGCGATCCGTTCACGGAAAAGCTGCTGATCGAAGCCTGCCTGGAACTGATGAACACCGACGCCATCCAGTCCATCCAGGATATGGGTGCCGCCGGCCTCACCTCCTCGTCGGTCGAAATGGCCGGCAAGGGTGGGTTGGGGATTGAGCTGCATCTGGAAAAGGTGCCGCAGCGTGAGACGGGCATGACGCCCTACGAGATCATGCTGTCGGAGAGCCAGGAACGCATGCTGATGATCCTGAAGCCCGGCTCCGAAGATGTGGCCCGCGCCATCTTCGAGAAGTGGGAACTGGATTTCGCCGTCATCGGTCACCTGACCGATACGGGCCGTTTCGTCCTGAAGATGAATGGCGAGACCTATTGCGATCTGGAACTGGCCCCGCTGTTCGATGCGGCCCCGCTGTACCATCGCCCGACGGAAGAGACGCCGGCTCAGGACCCGCTGGACCTGGACGAGGATGAGTTGTGGCCGGAAGACCTGTCGCTGGGCGAGATCCTGACCAAGCTGGTCGCCTGCCCCGATTTGGCCTCCAAACGCTGGATCTGGCAGCAGTATGACGCCCAGGTGGGGGCCGATACCCGCTTCCTGTCGGGTCAGGCCGATGCGGCGGTGGTGCGGGTGCATGGCACCAACAAGGCGCTGGCCATGTCGTCCGACGTGACCCCGCGCTACTGCTTCGCCGATCCGGTGCAGGGGGGGCGTCAGGCCGTGGCCGAAAGCTACCGCAACATCTGCGCCGTTGGTGCCCTGCCGCTGGCCATCACCGACAACATGAATTTCGGCAATCCCGAAAAGCCCCGCATCATGGGGCAGTTCGCCGGCTGCGTCGAAGGCATGGCCGAGGCTTGCCGCGTCCTGGATTACCCGGTCGTGTCGGGCAATGTCTCGCTCTACAACGAAACCAACGGCGTGGGCATCCTGCCGACCCCGACGGTGGGCGGTGTCGGCCTGCTGGCCGATGGTCACAAGGCGATCGGCCTGGGCTTCAAGGGCGACGGCGACGTCATCCTGCTGGTTGGGGAGACCGAGGGGCATCTGGGTCAGAGCCTGTATTTGCGCGAAATCCTGGGGCTGGAGGAAGGTCCGGCCCCCGCGGTTGATCTGGAGACGGAAAAGCGTCACGGCACCTTCGTGCGCGACGCCATCCAGGCCGGCCTGATCACGGCGTCGCATGACGTGTCGGACGGCGGGTTGCAGGTGGCGCTGGCCGAAATGGCCATGGCCGGTACCAAGGGTGCGGACCTGTCCGGCCTGGACGGATGGCACGTGGCGGAACTGTTCGGTGAGGATCAGGGCCGTTACGTCCTGACGGTCAAGCCCGCCGATCTGGATTCCGTGGAGACCAAGGCCGCCGAGGCCGGCGTCACCCTGACCCGCATCGGCACCGTCGGCGGCGACGCCCTGACGGGCGCTTCGGGGGCCATTATTTCGATCGCGGACCTGATTGCCGCGAACGAGGCTTGGCTGCCGAACTATATGAATGGCAAGGTGGGCTGATTTTTCGACCAACCTAAACTGTCACCACGCCCTTCTCGTCACCCCGGCGAAAGCCGGGGCCCAGGGGCCAGGTGCCCGACCTTGCAACCACGTTGATGAACGCGACATAGAGGTCTGATCTTGCGGCCCCTGGGTCCCGGCTTTCGCCGGGATGACGAATAATACCAGCGGCTTGAAATACCGACTCATCGGCATTTCAAGCTTCGGCGGCATGGGCCGCCGCCGCGCCAGTCGGCGCGGATACTAACGGTCAAGAATTTTGACCGTTAGTATAAGAACTTGGCACGACCCATTGTAAAGGACCCGACCCATGGCGATGCACGCATCCGAAATCGAGGCCCTGCTGCGCGAGGCCTTCCCCGACGCGGTCGTCCGCATCGACGACCTGCGCGGCGATGGCGACCATTACGCGGCCTATGTGGAAAGCCCATCCTTCAAGGGCAAAAGCCGTGTGGCCCAGCATCAGGCCGTCTATGCCGCGCTGAAGGGCCGGATGGGCAATGAACTGCATGCGCTGATGCTGACCACGGCGGCGCCCAAGGATGCATGATTGGCCTGCCGAACGAACCCCCTGTTAAGGGGAAGCGTTCGGCGCTATATGTCGAGGGATTTGCCATGGCGCCGCAGGGGCGGGGACCTGGCACTGCCAAGGAAGAGTGACAGATGGACCAGACGGTTGCCGAGCGCATCAAGCGCGATATCGCCGACAATGACGTCGTGCTGTACATGAAGGGGACGCCCGTGTTCCCGCAGTGCGGTTTCTCCGCCGCTGTCGTGCAGGTGCTGAGCCACCTGGGCGTCAAGTTCAAGGGTATCGACATCCTGGTCGACCCGGCCCTGCGCCAGGGCATCAAGGAATTCACCAACTGGCCGACCATCCCGCAGCTCTATGTGAAGGGCGAGTTCGTGGGCGGTTGCGACATTATCCGCGAGATGTATGAGGCGGGTGAGCTGCAGGACCTGCTGCGCGGCAAGGGCGTTGCCTTCGCCGACGCCGCCTGATCCGCCGGGGTTAAAGAAAAGGGGCCTTTCCGAAAGGGAAGGCCCCTTTTTTGTTGCTTACGTTTATGAAGTGTATTGATTTCAGCTTAGCAATTAATTTAACAAACAGTAATCATTGCAATATATTTACTATACAGTATTTCCGGCTTGGTTAATATCTCGCTCTGGGGCGAGTACTAATGAAGCTGGAGTTGGAAATGCGTACTGTTGCAATGATCACCGCTTTGCTTGTGCTGGGAGTGCCCTCAGTTGGCGCCCAGGAGGCGAAGCAGGCGTCCGATGCCATCGTGCAGACGGCACCGTCCGATAATGATGGTGGCCGGTTGATCTGTAAGACCGAGAAGGAAACCGGGTCCCGGGTGAAGCGTAACAAAATCTGCAAGACCAAGCAGGATTGGGACGATATGCGTCTCAACAGTAATAAGCAGGTGAACGAATATTCAAAGCAGACGCCAGCCAATCCGCTGCCGTCGTCGTAAGCCTTGCTGTGGGCATGAAAAAGGGCCGTTCCTAACGGAGCGGCCCTTCTGTGTGGTGGCAAGGTCAGGCCTTGTTGCCCAGCACATTGTCCACCGCCAGGGCGCCGGCACCATGGCCGGCCAGAACCAGGAAGCCGCCGGCCATGGACAGGTTCTTCCAGAACATGATGGACTGGATATAGGCCATCTGCGCATCCGTCACGGCCCAGTAATTATGGAACAAGATGGCGGAGACGATGGAGAAGCCGGCCAGTGCCAGGGCGGCGGCCCGCGTCTGGAAGCCCGCGACGATGAAGGCACCGCCCACCAGTTCCGTCACGATGGCGGCCAGCAGCAGCAGTTCGGACGGCAGGGGCAGACCGGCAGACCCGACATAGGCGAGACTGCCCTCCCAACCCGTGACCTTTGACAGGCCGGAGGAGATGAAGATCGCGGCCAGCAGTACGCGGCCGGCGACGGGGAAGTATTTGGCATTGTTGGCGATCAGGGTGTTCATGATCAGGGTCCTCGAAGCTTTCAGGTGAGTGGCGCCGGCATGGGGCGCCGTCGTCTTGAGATGAAAGCTATACCCACCGAACGATTGCGACAATGCGCGCTGGGTACGACTAATTGTCCCGAAAGCCGCAACAATACCGACAAGAAAAAGGCCGCATCCCGAAGGATGCGGCCTGTTCTGTCACCCGAGGGTGTCGGACCTTAGCGCGAATAGAATTCGACGACCAGGTTCGGCTCCATCTGGGTCGGGTACGGAACGTCGGCCAGGTTCGGGGCGCGCAGGTAGGTGCCCTTGAAGTTGCCGGTGTCGACGGTCACGTAATCCGGGAAGTCACGCTCGTTCGACTGGATGGATTCCATGATGATGGCGAAGTTCTTGGCCTTGGCGCGAACCTCGACCACATCATTGTCCTTCACCTGGAAGGAGGGGATGTTGACGCGCTTGCCGTTCACCAGGATGTGACCATGGTTGATGATCTGGCGAGCCGAGAACGGGGTCGGGGCGAACTTCATGCGATAGACGACGGCGTCCAGGCGGCGCTCCAGCAGCTGGATCAGGTTCTCGCCCGAGTCACCCTTGCGGCGCACGGCTTCCTGGTACAGCTTGCGGAACTGCTTCTCACCGATATTGCCGTAATAGCCCTTCAGCTTCTGCTTGGCCATCAGCTGCAGACCGAAGTCCGACGGCTTCTTGCGGCGCTGACCATGCTGGCCGGGGCCATATTCACGCTTGTTGACCGGGGACTTGGCGCGGCCCCACAGGTTCACGCCGAGGCGGCGGTCAATCTTATACTTGGCTTCTTGACGCTTGCTCATCACAAACTCCGTTATGCCGGCCGGTTTCGGACGGCGCTGTTGTCCCGGTAGTTCCCTGCCCTTTGGCCCTTAGGCGATCCCAAAAGACAAAAACAGGGACGGGGCGCCAAAATGACCGGCGCCCGCCTTCCCAGGAATGGTGGCGGGTATAGAGGATGGCGGGGGGCCTGTCAAATCCGTTGGCGGCCCATCCGCGCAACTCTGATTAGCGCGTCAGAGGCAGGCATTCAGTGCCGCCGCAAAGCGCCCTGCCGTTTCCACAGACAGGCCGGCGACATTGATGCGGCCGGAGCCGGCCATGTAGACGGCATGTTCTTCGCGTAGGCGTTTCACGACATCGGGCGACAGCGGCAGCAGCGAGAACATGCCCCGCTGCTGATCCACGCGGCCCAGAACGCCGCCATGGGCGGCCAGAGCAGCGCGGATGCCCAGCAGCCGGTCGCGCATCGTATCCAGTTCCAGCGTCCAGTCGGCCACCAGGGCCGGATCATCCATCAGGGTGGCGATGACGGCCCCGCCATGGTCGGGCGGCATGGACCAGTTGGCCCGCGCCAACGCCAGCATGTTGGAACCGACGCGGTCGGTGTCGGTGGCACTGCCCGTCTGCACAAACAGGGCGCCCACGCGGTCGCGATAGACGCCGAAATTCTTGTCACAGGAATAGGCGAGCACAGCTTCCGGACAGGCCGCCATCACCAGGCGCACACCGGCGGCATCCTGTTCCATGCCCAGGCCCAGCCCCTGATAGGCCAGATCCAGGAAGGGCACGATGCCGCGCGAGGACAGGGTGTCGGCGATCACCTTCCACTGTTCCAGGCTGAAATCCGCCCCGGTTGGGTTATGGCAGCAACCATGCAGCAGGGCGATATCCCCCGCCTGCGCCCGGTTCAGCGCGTCCATGACGGTATCAAAGGTCAGGGTCTGGCTGGCGGCGTTGAAATGCGTATAGGTCTGCATCTTCAGACCGGCGGCGGCCACCACGGGCGGGTGGTTGGGCCAGGTGGGCGTGCCGATCCAGACGGTGGCCCCCGGCTTGGCGGCGGCCAGCAGTTCCGCGCCTAAGCGCAGGGCACCGGTGCCGCCTGGCGTCTGCACACCCGTCAGGCGGCCGGACAGGTCGACATCACCCAGGGCCAGACGGGCCATATATCGGGCGAAGGCGACGTTGCCTTCGGGGCCGAGATAGGACTTGCTGTCCTGGGTCTCCCACAGCTTCCTTTCCGCCGCCTTGACCGAGCGCATGACGGGCGTATGGCCGGCATCGTCACGGAACACGCCCACGCCCAGGTCGATCTTGCCCGGACGGGGATCGTTGCGGAACATGCCGATCAGAGCCAGAAGGGCGTCGGCTGGCTGTTGGGTCAGCGGCTGAAAGAAGGACATCGGAACCTCGGGTAGGCGCGGTGGGTTGCCGGCACAGAATAGGCGTTCGCCTGCGCAATTACTGTGCGAAGTGGACTATGGGAAACGCTGATCTGCCTTGTCATGGCGGTTTGGCTGACAAATTATTGCGCGGGCCGGCGCGTGGCCAGCCAGATGCCC
>CALRNG020000078.1:0-11142 GCA_943369495.1 Rhizobium sp. Q54 | reverse complement strand
ATCTTTGACTGGGAGAAATCCCTTTTCCGCCTCGACGAACTGACCGCCCTCACCGAAGACCCGAACCTGTGGAATGACAGCGACCGGGCCCAGAAACTCCTGCGCGAAAAGAACCAGCTGGAAGCGTCGCTGAACGGCACGCGGCAGCTGGAACGCGACCTGAAGGACAATCTGGAACTTCTGGAAATGGCCGAAATGGAAGGCGATCAGGATATGATCGCCGAAGCCGAAGCGGCCGTTCTGTCGCTGAAGGACCGGGCGGCCACGATGGAGCTGGAAAGCCTGCTTTCCGGCGAGGCCGACGCCAACGACGCCTATCTGGAGGTGAATGCCGGTGCCGGCGGCACGGAAGCCCAGGATTGGGCCCTGATCCTGTTCCGCATGTATTCGCGCTGGGCCGAACAGCACGACTATAAGGTCGAACTGCTGGACGAGACCAATGGCGAAGAAGCCGGCATCAAGTCCGCCACCATCCAGGTCAAGGGCCATAACGCCTATGGCTGGCTGAAGTCGGAAACGGGTGTGCACCGGTTGGTGCGCATCAGCCCGTTCGACAGTCAGGCCCGTCGCCACACCTCCTTCTCCTCCGTCTCCGTGACGCCGGTGATCGACGACAAGATCAATGTCGAGATCAATGAGAAGGACGTGAAGGTCGATACGTTCCGCGCATCGGGTGCCGGTGGTCAGCACGTGAACAAGACCGACTCGGCGGTGCGCTTCACCCATATCCCCACCGGGATCGTGGTGTCGTGCCAGCAGGAACGCAGCCAGCACAAGAACCGGGCCAAGGCCTGGGACATGCTGCGCGCCCGCATCTATGAGATGGAACTGCGCAAGCGCGAGGAAGCGGCCAACGCCCTGGAAGCCACCAAGACCGATATCGGCTGGGGCCACCAGATCCGCTCCTATGTGCTGCAGCCCTATCAGATGGTGAAGGACCTGCGGACCAATGTCGAAACCTCCGACAGCGCCGGTGTGCTGAACGGTGATCTCGACAAGTTCCTGCAGGCGGCCTTGGCTCAACGCTTGAACGGCCATGGTGATGCGCTGGGCGAATGATCCTGGTGCTTCATCAAAAGTGACGTTTTATGACAAGGCCCGGTAACATTATGTTGCCGGGCCTTGTTTTTTGCCTCAGAAAGGGGCAACCGGGCTCGGTGCATGAAAAGGCGCCAGCCCGTTCCCATTTTCCAAGAACGGATGCCCCGGCGTCGATGGGACGCAATCAGGCATCGTATGGGGTTGCCTGATGGTCGCGTTGGATTCGGCCGCGCTTGATTTACCGGCCTTGGGGGCGGCGGGGGCGGACCGTCTTTTCCTCTCCTATTTCAACAGCACCTCGCAGGTACTGGTGCTGCTGGATTGTGACGGGACCGTACGGGCGGCCAACCGCGCGGCCCTGCGCGTGGGCGATCTGGCGGCCGAACAGGTGCTGGGCCTCCCCCTCTGGGAGACACCCTGGTGGCGCGACTCAGCCGGGGTGCGTGAACGGCTGCTATCGGCTGTGCAGGCGGCCAGCCGGGGGGCCACCATCCGGTTTGACGCGGCCACGGGGCCGCAGGCCGGCGCGCCCCTGGTCTTTGACCTTTCCGTCACACCCATTGATCCCGGCGCCGATGGTGCCATCCGCCTGATGGTGGAAGCGCGCGACGTGACGGAGGCGCGTGACATCGAACAGGCCTTGCGCGCCAATGAACAACGGCTGCGCGACATGGTTGAAGGGTCGGTGCAGGGCATCGTCGTTCATTCGGGCAAGCGCATCCTGTTCTGCAACACGGCCTATGCCCAGATGTTGGGCTACCCGTCGGTTCTGGATGTGCTGTCGATGGAGCTGGACCGCATCATTCCGGAACCGGGACGGGAGCAGGCCAGTCGGGCTTGGTCCATCCTGTTGGCGGGTGGCAAGCTGCCTATCATCCGTTCCACCCCCAATATCTGTCGCGACGGCTCCCTGATCCATGTCGACGTCCTGGCCCGGCGCATCATCTGGGACGGGCAGCATGCGATCCAGGCGACTGTGGTGGATGTCACGGCCCAGGCCAAGGCGGCCGCGGCGGAGGCAGCGCGGCTGGCGGCGGAAGCAGCGTCGCGGACCAAATCCGCCTTCATCGCCACCATGAGCCATGAGTTGCGCACGCCCCTGAACGCCATCCTGGGCTTTGCCGGCATGATCGCCAGCGGTGAGCGTGATGGCTTGCCGCCCGATCCACGCCACGCGGAATATGCGGGCGACATCATGGTCGCGGCCAATCACCTGCTGGCCGTCATCAACGACATGCTGCATCTGTCGAAGATCGAGGCCGGGCGTCTGACGCTTGAACCCTGCTGGATTCCGCTGGAAGGGGAGTTGCGGCAGATCCAGCGTATTGCCCGTGGCTTGTCCCGGGACAAGAACCTGTCCATCGAGGTGGATTTACCGCCCGGCGACGCGTTGCTGC
This sequence comes from Rhizobium sp. Q54, assembly GCA_943369495.1. Lineage (GTDB taxonomy): Bacteria > Pseudomonadota > Alphaproteobacteria > Azospirillales > Azospirillaceae > Niveispirillum. The sequence goes on along the minus strand of CALRNG020000078.1, from coordinate 8,704 downwards.
TGCTGGCCGATGAACGGGCGCTGCGGCAATTGCTGCTGAACATTGTCGGCAATGCCGTGAAATTCACCCCGCAGGGCGGTGCCATACGCCTGATCGCCGAATTGGACCGGCATGATGGAAGGCTGGTTCTGGCGGTGGCCGATACCGGCGTGGGCATCCCGGAGGGCGATCTGGAACGGATCTGGCGGCCCTTTGAACAGGTCGGGCGCGTGCAGGATCACCAGAATGGCACGGGGCTTGGCCTGTCCATCGCCCGCGCGCTGGCGGAACTGCATGGTGCCGCCGTGTCGGTGGACAGCAAGCTGGGGCGCGGCACGGTTTTCCGTTTTCGCTTCCCGGCCGACCATGTGGCCCGCGGGTCCGCACCGCGCCCGGCTGCGTCCAATGACGAGATGGACGAATCAGTGATCGCGCGCGCTGGGCGCTAGGCGCCGGCCCACGGTCGGTTTCTGCCGCGTCGCCATCTCCCATCAGTCTACCAGATCAAATGATCGGCATCTCCCAGCTCCCCGGATCAATACCGCCCTGTCACGCCTGTGGGGATGATCCGGCACGTCAGCGGCGATGCGCATGTAGATACGATCCCATGCGCAAGAATAGCTATGCAGTGGCCTGAGATCGCCTGGTGGTAACGGAAACATAACGGTTTTGCTCTACCACTGCTGCGCCCGACAATGTTGCAGCCGCATGGTTTGGCTTCGTCTGTTGATACTGACAATGGCCAGCCGAACCCGTCGGCGGATAAGGGAAAGTTGCGCTCTGGAATACAATTAAAACACGAGTAGCGGTTGTGTCCTATCGATTTCAGTCATATGGCTCAACCGGGAAACTCAAGGTCGAGTACAACCGACTTTGACAAAAGGGTGCAATGTCAGTCACCATCAATTGCTTTGCATTGATGGAGACTATGCCCGACACCCGCGTCGAACCGCTTGTCGCTTCATAACAGAAAACGGGAAAACACCGGGCTTCCGTGCTGGGAATGTATTGCCGCTCCTACTGCCATTCACGGGGCGTATTCCGGATGGACAGTGGCCGGATTGGCGGAAATACGGTTCAGCTATTACGTTCTCTGGTGTTTTCTTTCGTCCCGAAAAGGGTTTAGCTCTTGAAAACGAGTTTACGCATCGAGAAACGGGATTTCAACGACAATCCGTTGCCATTGCGCGTGTTTTCGAACGCGAAAGTGATCGGCAGATTGGAGTCCCGGCATACCTATTTCAGTATGCGCGGAACCTTTGGTAGCCGCCGCATGCCTTTGTGCACGCACCTTTCGGTTGCTGAACGAAATCCAGTTGATGGTCACCGAAACAGGCGCTTGGCCGGGGGGCGATTATGACCAACAGTATCGCTGCGCGGCTGCGTCTGCTGCGCCATCGTCTGGGCTTCGCCCGCCGGTCGGATATGGCTGCCCATTTGGGGCTGCCCAGTTCGACCTACAGCGCCTATGAGGGGGATAACGGTCCGCCGAAGGTGGAATGGCTGCTGGAACTGGCCCGTCGGGGCGTGAACCTGAACTGGCTGCTGACCGGGGACGGGGAGATGCTGCTGGCCTCCCATGATCAGGCATCGGCAGGCCCGGCCGTCATCCCCCTGCCCACCGCTGCCGCCGCCCCCGCATCTGCCCGTCCCCACCCGGTGGCGGAGCCGGAGGCCACTGTGGACGCCTACCTGCTGGCCGCCATGATCAGCCGGGTGGAGCGAGAGGAGCGCGACCGCGGTCGTCCCCTGACGGCCCTGGAGAAGGGCGAAATGATTGCCCGCCTCTACGCGGCGTCTGCCCGCCTGACCGAAAGCGAGCTGGCCGGGCATCCGCTTTCACGGGCGGCGGAGGGGCCGGAGAAGTAGGGCTACTGCTGTTTGAAACAAAAGCCCCCGCCGGATCGTTCCAGCGGGGGCTTTCTTTACTTACATGCAAAGGGGCTGATCAGGATCAGCCCAGCACCTTCGCCATGGTCGAACCCAGGCTGGCCCGGCTTTCGCGGACATGGATTCTGGCGGCGCGCATGGCCTCCACCTTGAACTCGACGGTGTCATTGCCGCTGGAGATCACAGCACTTGACGCGGACCATGTTCAGCACCGGGATGCTTTCAGTGATGCAGACCACCGCGACGGCTCGGCATCAAAGGCTTCCAGGCTGACGTCGGCGATGCCTGGTCGGAATGGAAGGTCCCCCGCGCGCTGCCTCAGTCCTGATGGGGTGCGAGCCAGCCGGCCCGCACCTGGACTGGTCCTCACCCATGGGCTGCGGCGCTTATCGCGGCCATCCTGACTACCATCCCCTCCATCGGCACCAGTCTGGTCGGGTGCAATCAAGATGTGCTCGGGGAGCTCTTTGATGCGTTCACGTTTTATGATTCTTGCCGGTGTCGCTGCTAGCCACCTGATATGTTTTGGAACAGCAACCGCCGATCAAACGTCCGCAGAAGGCTGGCGTTACGCTTTGACCACCGGCGTCTCGGTCAGCCCGACATATTTAGGAAGTGACCGCTACAATCTCCGGCCGGCCCTGGCGTTCTTCGCGAGCAAGCGGGATTTCTTCCTGGAGGCCAATCCAGGAGCGGCATCCGCCGGTTTAGAGATCGACGGCGGCCTGACCATCGGCGCGTTGATCCGTCGTCGAGGCGGACGTGAAGACGTGGTCGACCCTCAGGTCGCTGCCCTCGACGAGATCAATGGGACCGTAGAGGCTGGCGGATTCATCAGAATCGACGTTGGCGTCGCGTCGGTCGGCGCGCAAATCATCGCCGATACGGGTGATAGCCATGGAAGCTGGACCACGGAGTTCGACATATCGACCTTATGGTCTCCCGCCCCGCAATGGACAGTGTCACCTCGCGTCGCCGTAACGGTCGCCGGCGATGGATTTGTAAGCACCTATTTCGACGTTACCCCGAATGAAAGCGTGCGAAGCATGCTGCCAACCTATGAGGCCAAGGGGGGCTTGATGGCCGTTGGCCTTGGCGTCACGGCCTCTCGCGCTTTTGCTCGGCACTGGTCGGTCAATGCGGGTGCCAGCTGGAACCGGTTGGTGGCGGATGCCGCTGACAGCCCGATCACCAAAGTCACAGGAAGCCCGAACATGGTTCGCGGTGCCGTGACCGTGACATACCGATTCTGACCATGCCGGACTTCCATAAGCTTGCACGATTGACTCTTGTCGCCGGTATCCTTGTCACAAGTGTCATGCCGCGGGCCATGGCAGGACAGGAATGCCCTCCCTTTCCGTTACCAGCTGATGCCGAAGCGGCAGCCGGATGGGCGCCGGACGGGCTGGCAGCGTTGCGCCGACTTGCATCAATGCTGGACGTGCAATCAATGCTTATCCTCACCGACGGGCGGGAGATCTTTCGAGTCGGCGACATTGACCGCGTCAATACCGTACATTCCATCCGCAAGTCGCTGCTCTCTGCAATGATCGGGCAGGAAGTGGCAAAGGGGGTGATCGACTTACAGCAACCGATCGGCACGCTTTCTATTGGCAGAAAGGTGGCCTTGTTACCAACGGAGTTTGAGGCCACCATCGAAAACCTGCTGACATCTCAATCGGGCATTTACCTGCCGGCGGCGGGTGACACGGACAAAGCCAATCTGCCGACACGCGGCCGAGATCGGCCAGGACTGGTCTGGGTCTACAGCAACTGGGGTTTCAACGCCTTAGGCGCAGTCTATAGCGAAGCCACTGGGCGCGACGTCATCCAGGCCTTTAACGAGCGGGTCGCCAAGCCCCTTTGCATGGGCGAGCGGAAAGAAATTGGCGGCGCATACCAATATCGGCGAGACTGGTTAGGTCGGGTTTTGGATCCGTTTCCTGCCTATCATCTTCGCCTTACGGCACGTGATCTCGCCCGTTTTGGACAAATGTATCTTCAGGCAGGGGAGTGGAATGGGCAGCAGATTGTGCCGAGTGATTGGGTCACGGCCAGTACGCGAGCCCATGTGCACACGAATGAGCCGGTTTTCAACGCCTATGGGTATCTATGGTGGGTGGTTTCGGAAAACCGCGCGGATCAAAGTACCAACACAGGCCGTGGCGAGTTGCCGATTGGGTCGTTCGCCGCCGCCGGCTATGGGGGGCATTGGTTGATCGTTGTTCCGGCTTGGCGGTCTGTGATCGTGACTCGGATGAATACAGATGCTTGGTTAGCACCAACGGTCCTCAGCTCAATTGAGCGGGAGAATCTCCTACGCGCGATTATACGGGCCCATCGAACCCCCAAGTCGGCGAAAGATGTACAAAGCAAAGATAGTCCGCCGGAATAGCAGGATGATCGAATGTGATAATGACAAGCACGGAGCACAACGCCGTCGTTGTTCTGTCCACAGCCCTTGTTATGGGCCAGTGCTTTGTTGCGGCCTTCTTACTTGCCATTGACAGCCGTGGTCGCCGTGACCGTAGCGAGTGGTTGGCCCTGTTCTTCGGCCTGACGGGTCTCCTCGCACTCGGCGACCTTCTGGACGATTTCGGGGTCTTTGCCTATGCGCGGATTCTTGCGGCGCTATGGCCTCTGGTCGGCATTTCTGTCGCACCATCGCTCTATCTATACACGCGGGCATCGGTTTCGCCGAACGCTGTGACCCCGGCCTTCCAGAACATGGTGCATTTCGTGCCGGCAATTCTGGCCCTTGCCATCTTTATACCTCTATACTGGTTTCGAGACTTTAAGCAGTCTTCAGGTGGATGGGCGAACTTTGAATTTGTACATTTTCTGTCTTTGTCCGACGCAATTTGGTTCGGAAGATTGATCTTGCTTGTTCAGGTTGCAGTCTATCTTACAATGTCATTGCATTTGCTCATCAAGCATCAATCAGGACTGACGAAATTTCTGTCAACTATTGAAGACAGGACTATTGCCCGGCTGCGATTCACCATCGTACTGGTGACGGTGCCCTGGGGAACACATCTTTTACAAGGAGCTCTTTCGTTAGCGTTCCCGCTCGGGGAGGGCGTGAGCACCATGTTTGCGGTTGTCAGGTCTCTGTCCGTGTTCATCCTGGCTGTGATCGCCATTCGGGTCCCAACGCTCGCCGATCCCGTGTTGCAGGAGGATGAGGCTGCATCGCGTCGCATCGGTCGCTATGCCAAGACCAACCTTTCGCAAGATGATATTGATCGCATTACCGAAAAACTTCACCAGGCCATGAAAGTAGGATTGGCCTACCGCGATCCAAACCTTACCTTAAGACAATTGAGCGACCTCACGCGTGTCCCGGAACATCGTATCTCGCAAGTCCTCAACCTCCATCTCAGCTGTACGTTTTTCAGCTTCGTCAATGGCTGGCGCGTGGCCGAGGCGCAGCGCATGCTGGCCGACACACCGTCCCGTACCGTGCAGGACATTTGGCTGGAGGTTGGCTTTAATTCGAAGTCAACCTTCAATAAAGCATTCAAACAGGTCACGGGCCGCACACCCAGTCAGAGCCGCTCGGCGCCACTTCCTGCTGCGTCCGAATAACCTCAGGTTGGCTGTTTTTTGATGCCACGCGTGGAGTTGGAAGCACCAGCAGTCGGCATTGTGGCGATGACCCGATGAAGGCAGGTGTTTACCATTAGTCCATAAAAAAGGCCCGCCGGGTATCCCCGGCGGGCCTCTTTGTTCTGAACGCCAGAAAGACGGGAAAACCCCTCAGCCCAGGGCCTTCACCATGGTCGAGCCCAGGCTGGCCGGGCTTTCGGAGACATGGATACCGGCGGCGCGCATGGCTTCCACCTTGAACTCGGCGGTGTCGTTACCGCCGGAGATCACGGCACCGGCATGGCCCATGCGGCGGCCCGGCGGAGCGGTGCGACCGGCGATGAAGCCGACGACGGGCTTCTTCAGGCCTGAAGCCTTGATGTACTCGGCCCCGTTCACCTCTGCGTCACCACCGATCTCGCCGATCATGATGATGCCTTCGGTTTCCGGATCGCGGGCGAACATCTCCAGCGCTTCCACGAAGTTCGTGCCATTGACGGGGTCGCCGCCAATGCCGATGCAGGTGGTCTGACCCAGGCCAGCGGCGGTCGTCTGCGCCACTGCTTCGTAGGTCAGCGTGCCGGAACGGGACACGATGCCGATCTTGCCACGCTTGTGGATGTGGCCCGGCATGATGCCGATCTTGCATTCGTCCGGGGTGATGACGCCAGGGCAGTTGGGGCCGACCAAGCGGGTACCGGAGTTCTGCAGGGCGCGCTTGACGCGGACCATGTCCAGCACCGGGATGCCTTCGGTGATGCAGACCACCAGCGGCAGTTCGGCATCGATGGCTTCCAGGATGGCGTCGGCGGCAAACGGCGGCGGCACATAGATGACCGAGGCATTGGCGCCGGTCTTCAGCACCGCGTCGGCCACGGTGTCGAACACCGGCAGGTCGAGATGCTTGGAACCGCCCTTACCAGGGGTCACGCCGCCGACCATCTTGGTGCCATAGGCGATGGCCTGTTCGGAATGGAAGGTCCCCTGCGCGCCGGTAAAGCCCTGGCAGATGACTTTGGTGTCTTTGTTGACGAGAACGGCCATGTTACGCGGCCTCCTTCACGGCCTTGACGATCTTTTCAGCGGCGTCGGCCAGATTGTCGGCCGACAGGATCGGCAGGCCGGATTCGGCCAGGATCTTCTTGCCGAGATCGACATTGGTGCCTTCCAGGCGGACAACCAGCGGAACATGCAAGCTGACTTCACGCGCGGCGGCGACAACGCCATCGGCAATGACGTCACAACGCATGATGCCGCCGAAGATGTTGACCAGGATGCCTTCGACATTCGGGTCGGACAGGATCAGCTTGAACGCGATGGTCACGCGTTCCTTGGTGGCACCACCGCCCACGTCCAGGAAGTTGGCCGGTTCGCCGCCATACAGCTTGATGATGTCCATGGTCGCCATGGCCAGACCGGCACCGTTGACCATGCAGCCGATATTGCCATCCAGCTTCACATAGTTCAGGCCGTGCTTGGTGGCTTCCGTCTCCGAGGCTTCTTCTTCGGTCGGGTCGCGCAGCTCTTCCACGTCCGGGTGACGGTAGAGCGCGTTGTCGTCGAAATTGACCTTGGCATCCAGCGCGATGACATCACCGGCACCGGTCACGACCAGCGGGTTGATCTCCACCATGCTCATGTCCAGGTCGATGAACGCCTTGTACATGGCGGCCATGAACTTGGCGGCGGCACCGACCTGCTTGCCTTCCAGGCCCAGCGCGAAGGCGACCTTGCGGGCATGGTAGCCCTGGAGACCTTCGACCGGGTCGATGGCGACCTTGGTGATCTTTTCCGGGTGGCTGTGGGCCACTTCCTCGATCTCCATGCCGCCCTCGGTCGAGGCGACGATGGTGACGCGCGACGAACCGCGATCCAGCAGCATCGACAGATACAGCTCGCGCTTGATGTCCGCACCTTCCTCAATATAGAGGCGCGCAACTTCCTTGCCCGCATCGCCGGTCTGCTTGGTCACCAGCACCTGGTTCAGCATGGCGGCGGCGTTGGACTTCACATCATCCACGCTCTTGACGACGCGCACGCCGCCCTTGCCGTTGGGGTCGTTCTTGAAACGACCGGCACCACGGCCACCGGCATGGATCTGCGACTTCACCACCCAGACAGGGCCGCCCAGCTCGGTGGCGACCTTGGCGGCTTCGTCCGGCGTATAGGCCACACCGCCGCGGGGCACCGCGACGCCGTATTTCTTCAGCAGGCTCTTGGCCTGGTACTCATGGATATTCATCGGTCAGCCGTCTTGCTCTGGATGGGAGACGGGCCGGTCCGGCAGGGAGTCCGCCGGGCCGCACACGGGGCTTCTCCCCACGCGGGCGGCACTTTAGCACTATGGGAACCGGGATCAACCATCCAAAGGTCCCCCATCACGCCCGCCAATATGCGGAATTTTGCACAGGTTCGGGGGCGGCCCGACGACAGGAAATGGCGCAAACCCTTGCAGCGCAACAAGAGCCTGCCGCAGATGCGATGAGCCCGAGCGTCGGGTGCAAGGGTGCCATGTAACGGCGACAGGACCACTACGTCCCGGCCATGCCGCCGAAATGCGCTACCGGGCGTTTTCATTCACGCCTGAAACCGCCCGGTGTCACGTGATACCAGCGGCTTGAAATGCCGATTCATTGGCATTTCAAGCTTCGGCGGTAGGGGCCGCCGCCGAAGCTAAGTCGGCGCGGATACTACCGGTCGAGAATTTTGACCGTTAGTATGAGTGTGGATCAGCCGCCGCGGCTTTTGAAAGCCTTCAATTGCTTGTTGAAGCTAGCGGCCAGCTTCTCCATGCGCTCTGTCGACTTGTTGTAGCTTTCGATATCCATCTTGCCGCGCTTGCCCTCTGCGGTCAGGCAGGCCTGATACTCCTCCGTCGCGGCAATATAGGCTTTCACCGATTTCACGGCGTCGGCCATCTGGGTCTCCGACGCGGTCGCGCCGTCGGGCAGAGCGGGCGGGTCCCCCTGTTCGCAGCCCGCCTGTGCGGTGCCAACAAACAGAATCATGGCGATGGCGGTAGACAGGATTGCTTTTTTCATCGTTTGACACCCCAAAGAACAATAAAATTTTAGGTATCGGGATCGTAAGTGACGCAGGCGCATCCATCACGGCCCGTTATCCAGGTTTTATTGGGTGCCACGTTATCCCCAACTGACTACTTATTGGGCATTCATGCCCTTATCTCCCTAAACTTGTTGGGAAGGATAAAATCTTCACGCCTGCCCGTCAATTAAAGCTGTATCAG
>CALRNG020000077.1:0-11198 GCA_943369495.1 Rhizobium sp. Q54 | reverse complement strand
ATGACCTGCTGAAGATGTGCTGGAGCGGCAAGCACATCCAGAAGGGTGTCTTCTCCGCCTATCGTTCCAACGGCGACAACAAGCCGGTGGAATATCTGGTGATCACAATGGAGAAGATCATTGTCTCCAACGTGTCCATCGGCGGCGGTACCGGCGACATCCCGACGGAGACGATCACGCTCTCCTACGGTACTGTCGAGTACAAGTACATCCCGCAGAAGGAAGATGACGGCACGGGCGAAGGCGCTCAGCCGGTCAAGCACGACCTGATCAAACAGGAAGTGTCTTAATACCAGTCCCCGGTGATCGGTACCGATCACCGGGCCTCAATCGCCGGCGCCGCCATCCGGCGGCTTGGCTACGCCGCACGTGCGGCGCGGCGGCAGTCGCCGCCGTCCTGTCCCCGGCAAGGGTATGCCGGGGACAGGGTCGAGGCCAGAGCCGGCAATCGGGGGCCCCCGGACGCTGGGTGTCGCCCCGACGGGAGGATGCATGATCACGGGTCCCCGCCTGATGCCAGGTGTGGCCGCCCCTCTGTTCGACCGGCTGGTCGATACGGAGGAGGGGGCGGGAGCGCAGTCCATGCTGGACCGCGACGGGCTGATCCTGTCCATCGCGGGAGAGATATCGCTGCTTTTGAACACACGCTGCCCCCGTGCCCGCGACGTGATGGCGGGAAGGCAGCGTACGACGCTGGATTATGGCATTCCCGACCTGTCTGGTTTCCAACCCTTCGACAGCACAGCGGAGGCAGCGTTGGAGGCGGAGCTGGAGGCGGCGATCACCACCTTCGAGCCAAGGCTGCTGTCGCCGCGTGTGCGTCTGCTGCGCCTGACACCGGCCCTGAAGGAGGCGTTCCTGACTGAATGGTCGCAGCGCGCGGCATCGCTGCCGCCCAATCAGGGGCTGCGCCGTCAGGGCGCCTGGTTCACGGTGCTGCCGCCCGAACATGACCGCCGCGCCATGCTGGTGGATGTTGCCGGTTCCATCCGGATGGATGACCGGATCGAGCCGGTCAGTTTCCCCGTGATGCTGCGCGATGCCGGGGGAGGCCGCGATGCCGCGTGACGAGGCCGAGGCCCTGTTCGCAGCGTACGAGCGCGAACTGATGTATCTGCGCAATGAGGGTGCGGAATTCGCCCGCACCTATCCGCGCGTGGCGGGACGCCTGGATTTCAATGGGCATGAAAGCCGCGACCCGCATACCGAACGGCTGCTGGAAAGCTTCGCCTTCCTGACGGCGCGCATCCAACGCACGCTGGACGCGGAATTCCCGCTGATCCCGTCGGCTCTTCTGGACACGCTCTATCCCGCCCTGATGGCGCCGGTGCCCAGTGCCGCCATCGCGCATTTTGAGGTGGACCCCGGTCAGGCGCGGGCGGCGCAGGGGTTCCACCTGCCCGACAATATTGCGCTACATGCCGAAAGCCCGTCGCACGGGCTGACCTGCCGCTTCAATACCTGCTATCCGGTCAAGCTGTGGCCGGTGCAGGTGGTGCGGCAGGAGATGCTGAGGCCGGAGAAGTTCCCCTTCCTGGCCCGCCTTGGCGGGGCCGCCGTCTGGCGCCTGCGTCTGAGGGCCCAGGGCAACCTGACCTTTGCCGACATGCAGCCCGACAGTCTGCGGCTGTTCCTGGATGGGGAACCGGCGGTGGCCGGGGCCTTGATGGAAATGCTGCTGGATCAGGCGCGGGCCGTCGTGCTGGCGCCGACGGTAGATGGAGCGGAGCCGACGGCCACCTTGAAGCCGGACTGCCTGTCCCCCGTCGGCTTCGCGCCCGATGAAGACCTGTTGCGCTTTCCCGACCATGCCCATCAGGGCTATCGCCTGATCCGGGAATATTTCGTCTTCCCGCAGAAATTCCTGTTCCTGGACCTGAACTTCACGGGCGCTGACGGTGCGCCTGCCAACTGGCCCAAGGGGCCGGAGGTGGACCTGTTCTTTCTGCTGGAGCAGCAGCCGGAACGGGCCGAGCGGTTGGAGCGCGTGACGGTACGCCTGAACTGCGCGCCCATCATCAACCTGTTCCCCAAGACCAGCGAGCCTTTGCGGCTGGACCAGACACAGTCGGAATACAGGCTGCTGCCCGACAGCCGCTGGGAACGCTCCACGGAAATCCATTCCATCCAGAAAGTCTCCGCCGTCATGAACCGGGCAGACGAGACGGCTTTGGTGCGTCCCTTCTTCTCCTACGATCATATGGCGGTGCGGGCCGCGCCTGATTGCTTCTGGATGGCGCGGCGGCGGCCCACGGTGCGGGCCGACATGCCGGGGACGGACATGTTCCTGTCCTTTGTCGATCTGGCGCTGGACCCGTCGCTGCCGCCGACGCGCACCCTGTTCGCCCATACGCTGTGCACCAATCGGGGCATGGCTGAACAGCTGCCCCCCGATACAGTGCTGAACCTGGAGGTGGATGCACCGGTGCGCGAAGTGCGCTGTCTGACCCGGCCAACACCGCAGATCAGCGCGCCCGAACAGGGCGAAACCTTATGGCAGCTGGTCTCCGCCCTGACCTTGAACCATCTGTCACTGGCCGATGGTGGCAGCGGATCGGCCCTGAAGGCGCTGCGGGAGATCCTGGTGCTTTATGGTGACGGCTGCGGTGCCGCCGTGCATCAGCAGGCAGGCGGCATGACGGCCCTGTCGTCGCGCCCCGTGACACGGCGGCTGGGCGACGAGGCCTGGCGCGGTTTCGTGCGGGGCACGGAGATTACCCTGACCATTGATGAAAGCCAGTTTGCGGGCGGCAGCGCCTATCTTCTGGCCAGCGTCCTGGACCGGTTCCTGGCGCTCTATGGGCGGATCAACAGTTTTACCCAGCTGGTGCTGAAAAGCGCGCAGCGCGAGGGAGTGTGGAAGCGATGGCCGGCGCGGGTTGGCGAACGGAACATTCTCTGATCAGCCAGCTCAGGTCGAACCCGGAATGGTTCGATCTGTATCAGGCGGCCTTGATCATGGAACGCGACGCCGCGCGCGGCGGGGCCGCCCCCATGCCCGTGGGTCAGGGGGCCGATGCCGGGCAGGAGGCCATCCGCTTCCATGCCAGCCTGCGATCCCGTCCATCCGCCGACCCGCTGGAACGGATCGACCGGCGGGAAACGCCGTCGGGGCGCACGCGGTTCCGGGTGAAGATCAATTTCCTGGGCCTGGGCGGGCCTTTCGCGCCGCTGCCGCCGCCTGTATCGGAACTGCTGGCCGACCGGGTGCGGGCCGGCGATGCCGCCATGCGCGACTTCCTGGACCTGTTCAACCACCGGCTGGCCAGTCTGCTGGTGCGGTCCCGGCGCGCCCACCGGCCCGACGTAACCGGCCAGGCGCCCTGGCGCACTGGCATGGCCAACTGGCTGGCCGCGCTGTGCGGGCTGGGGGTGGAGCCGCTGCGCCGTCGCCTGTCGCTGCCCGACCGCTCGCTGTACCGGCATTCGGGCCTGCTGAACCGGCCCGTGGCCAGCCAGCACGGGCTGGAACGGCTGCTGGCGGCGCATTTCGCCGTGCCGGTAAGGGTTGAACCACTGACGGGCGACTGGATGGCGTTGGAGCCGGAGGACCGGACGCGGCTGGGGGACAAGGGCGACAGTGCGCGGCTGGGTATCGGTGCGGTCCTGGGCGGGCGTGTCTGGGATCAGGGGGCGGGGATTACCGTGGAACTGGGGCCGCTGGACCTGCCCACCTTCCGTTCCTTCCTGCCGGGCGGGGATGCGGCCAAGGCACTGGTCGATCTGGTCGCCCTGCATGCGGGGCCGGACCTGGGCATCACCCTGCGCCTGCGCCTGAAGGCGGAGGAGGTGCCAGCAGTGACGTTTAAGCCCGACCACCCGGACCGCGTGCTGGGCCGCACCGCCTGGCTGCCGTCGCGGGAAAAGCGGGAAGCGGTCCTGACCCAGCGGTTGGTGTGAGGAAACCATGCTTCCCGCTTTTACAGGTACCAGGACTGGGATAAGATCAGGGGTCTGGCGGACGCAAGTAACCATGCGGGGGACAGGGTCATGGCCGGGGCAGTGATACAGGGACGGTTCGGGGCCGGCGGTGCCAAGCTGCCGGGGGTTCTGGGCGGCATCAAGGCCGGCGGGCCGGCGCATGTCCGCGTCGTCATGGCATCCGGCGGGCATGGCGGCGGCCATCCCGGCGCCCAGCAGCTGCCCCCCGGTCTGATCCGGCCTGGCGGCGGTGGCCGGCCCCTGCCCGAACGGGTGCGCGGCCAGATGGAAAGCTTCTTCGGTACCGATTTCTCCGACGTGCGGGTGCATGTCGGGTCGGAGGCGGCCAGCATCGGCGCGCTGGCCTTCACCATGGGCTCCAGCCTGTATTTCGCCCCCGGACAGTATAATCCCGACAGCCCGCAGGGTCTGGCCCTGCTGGGCCATGAACTGACCCATGTGGTACAGCAGCGCCAGGGACGGGTGCGCAACCCGTTTGGCAGCGGCATCGCCGTCGTCCAGGACCTGCATCTGGAGGCAGAGGCCGACCGGATGGGGGCACGCGCCGCCGGCCACCGCGTGGCCGAAGCCGTACAGGCCAAACCCGCGCCGGGCCTGACCCCGCGCGGAGTCGGCGTTCCCCGACCGGCACAGCCCAAGGCGCCCAAGTCCCCGGATGCCGGCGGTTATCGCCTGATCGTGGGCGGCTATCTGCATCAGGACAAGGGCCTGCCCGACGGCATGGCGGGCCATGGTTTTGTGGCCATCGAAAAGCCGGGTGGCGGGCGTCAGGCCTTCGGCTTCTCCCCCGCCGGTTTCTCCAACATGGACGCCAAGCGCGACCTGGGCAAACTGACGACGGGCGTGCCGGGCCGTGTGCATGATGACGCCAGCGCCTTCGCCAAGCCCGGCGTGCGCACCCGTTCCTACGCCATCAGCCGTGATCAGGCCGAACAGGCCATGGGCAAGGTGGCCGAGTACCGCAAGGGCGCGCAGTTCAGCCTGGCCCGCAAACAATGCAGCAGCTTCGCCATGGATGTGGCGCGGGCGGCGGGCGTGGATGATTTCGCCGGCGCCAAGGTGGCCAGTCCGCGCGAATGGTACCGGAAGATTTAAGTCAAGCAATCCCGACAATCGGAATGCCGAGTCAAGATGCGCAAGTTCGATCCGCCACCGACCAAGTATGGTCCTGTATCCGCGGTCAGCCGGACCAAGCCGGCAGCGGCGATGGCGAAGCCCTTCCCTGGCGTTTCGGCTGCCCCATGCCCCCCTACGGTGACACCTGGGGTCAGTCAGGCTAAGCCGGCAGTGGCCGTCGGGACGCATCAGGCTTCTTCCCGAATGCCTGCTGTGGTGCCGACGTCACCCGCGAACACGAAAGCAGTTTCTACCGTGCAGATGATGAAGCAGCATTCGCAATGGGATAAGGCCAATAAAGGCGATCTATTGTTTCGTCCACCCCATATGTCATCCCCCCTTCGGGTGGATCAGGAGGACGTGCTAGACAATCTTCGTGAGGAAATGCACCAGCAATCTGTAAATAAAGATAAATGGAGGCCGCAACCAAAGGAAACGGTCAAGGGACGGATCGGTGAAATGGTGGCCCAATTCGGCTACAAATCAGCAGGAATTGATGTCGTCGATGTGAATGAGGAAATGTGGAAGAATTTCCCTGCTTTTGATCATATTACTAGTGATCCAAAATTTCCATTTTCTCAGTCGAAGGTTCATATTGGTGATAGCGAATTTTATCTAGATGAAATGAAGAAGTCGGTGAAAGAAAAAACTGCTAGACTTAAAAAACTTGCAAAAGACTATGAAGTGGAAATTGATGCAAGATATCAGATGGCGGCGCTTTTCTTAAAGAAAATAACCGGATCTTCTAAAAAAATAAATGATCTTGATGCGCTATCGTTAAAATTAAAAAATGAAACTTTCAAAAAAATAATTAATGAGATCAATAAAATTGATGGTGATGAAGATTTTGATGAGACTCATGCTCTTTGTAAAATGGTTGGGGATGGGATTAGATTTCCTGTTCCATTGGATGTATATCCACATTTAAAGCCAATATATCAGCGGCGGGCATATATGCTGAAACATTCTACAAGTTGGTTTGCTAGTACGCTTCGGAAATCATATCACATGGAGACAAAGAAAAAACTATCCGAAGCCCAGAAAGCATTAAAGGATGACCCAGATTACTGAAGTGAGGAGCCAATCTTATTGATCATACTTTCCAATTAACTAAGCTCATAGTATGGCGTGAATTGCCCCATGTGAACAAGGATGGGCTGTCCGTTCATGCGACCGCGACGTCTTAGGGATTGTCACCCATGTCATCCATCGCCACCCTGATCGCCCGCCTCAATCCGCTGACCAAGCGGGCCATGGAAGGGGCTGCCCAGCTCTGCCTCGCCCAGACCCATTACGCGGTGGAGGTGGAGCATCTGCTGTTGAAGCTGGTGGAGCGCGGGGAGGGCGATCTGGCGCCGGTGCTGCGCTATTACGGCGTTGACGCGGGGGCGTTGCAGAAGGAGCTGACCACCGCGCTGGACCGGTTGAAGCGCGGCAACAGCCGCACACCGGCCTTTTCCGATCATGTCGTGCGGCTGCTGCAATCGGCGTGGCTGGTGTCGTCGCTGGAGCTGGGGGGTAGCCAAGTCCGGTCGGGGGCCATCCTGAAGGCGCTCTTGGAGGATGATGGCTTGCGCGGCCTGCTGCTGGAGCCGGTGCCGCTGCTGGCCCGTATCCCGCGCGGGCGGCTGGCGGAGGATTTGAAGGAACTGGTGCGCGGTACCGCGGAGGATGGTGCGGCGGGCGGGGCGGCACCGACGCCCACGCCTACACGGTCGGCCTCTATGTCCACCGCTTCGGCACAGGCCGGCCCGAAGGGGGTGAAGCTGGCAAGTGGACCGACGCCGGGCCTGGACAGCTACACGATCGACCTGACGGCGCAGGCGCGGGCTGGCAAGTCCGACCCCGTGGTGGGACGCGACCCGGAAATCCGGCAATTGGTCGATGTGCTGATGCGCCGACGGCAGAATAACCCGATCCTGACGGGCGATCCCGGCGTGGGCAAGACGGCGGTGGTGGAAGGCTTCGCGCAGCGTGTGGTGGAGGGTTCCGTGCCCCCGCCGCTCCGCAATGTCCGCGTCCTGTCGCTGGATTTGGGCCTGTTGCAGGCCGGTGCCGGCGTGCGCGGCGAGTTTGAGAACCGCCTGAAACAGGTGATTGAGGAGGTGGCGGCCTCGCCGCAACCCATCATCCTGTTCATCGACGAGGCGCACAGCCTGATCGGGGCCGGCGGGGCGGCGGGGCAGGGGGATGCGGCCAATCTCTTGAAACCCGCCCTGGCGCGGGGGGAGCTGCGCACCATCGCGGCCACCACTTGGGCCGAATATAAGAAATATTTCGAGAAGGACCCCGCGCTCGCCCGCCGTTTCCAGGTGGTGAAGGTGGAGGAGCCGGACGAGAAGACGGCGATTGCCATGCTGCGCGGTCTGGTGGCCAAGCTGGAGGCCCATCACGGCGTGCGCATCCTGGATGAGGCGGTGTCGGACGCGGTCCGCCTGTCCCACCGCTATATCACCGGGCGGCAATTGCCGGACAAGGCCATCGGGGTGCTGGATACCGCCTGCGCCCGTGTCGCCATCGCCCGCAGTGGCCCGCCGCCGCAACTGGAGGCGGCGCAGCGCCGGCGCAAGTTGCTATCCGATGAAATCGCCCTGCTGGGCCGGGAGTCGGCGCTGGGCCGTGACCATGCCGACAAGATCGAGCTTCTCTCAGACGAACAGGCCAAGGCCGAGGATGAGGAGGCCCACCTGCAGCAGCGCTGGCAGCAGGAAAGCGATTTGGTGGGACGCGTGCGCGACCTGGAGGGACAACTGGCCGATGGCGTCCTGAACGGGACGGATTTCACGTGGGTGAAGGCCCGGCTGGATGGGTTGCGCCTGGAGCTGGAGCAGTTGCAGGCAAGCGACGCCATGGTGCCGCTGTCGGTCGATCACCGGGCCGTGGCCTCGGTCGTCTCCGGTTGGACAGGTATTCCCGTGGGCCGCATGCTGACCGACAATGTGGCCGTGGTGCGCAATCTGCGCGCTAAGCTGGCCGCGCGCGTGGTGGGGCAGGACGCAGCCCTTGACGCGATCGCCAGGCGCATCAGCACCTATTACGCCTCCCTGGCCGAGCCGGGTAAGCCGACGGGCGTGTTCCTGCTGGTGGGCCCCTCGGGCGTGGGCAAGACGGAGACAGCCCTGGCGCTGGCCGAAACCCTTTTTGGCGGCGAACGGTCGGTCATCACCATCAACATGTCGGAATATCAGGAAGCGCACAGCGTTTCCGGCCTGAAGGGGGCGCCGCCCGGCTATGTCGGCTATGGCCGCGGCGGGGTCCTGACGGAGGCGGTGCGGCGCAACCCTTATTCCGTCGTCCTGCTGGACGAGGTGGAGAAGGCGCACCCGGATGTGCTGGAGCTGTTCTATCAGGTGTTCGACAAGGGCATGCTGGAGGATGGCGAGGGCATTCTGGTTGACTTCAAGAATACCGTTATCCTGCTGACCAGCAATATCGGTTCGGACGCCATCATCGACCGCGCCCGCCGTTCCGGCCCGCCGCCGGGGCCGCCACCGGGGCCAGACGTGCTGGAGGCCCTGATCCGCCCTGACCTGCTGCGTCATTTCAAAGCGGCCTTGCTGGGCCGCATGGTGGTGGTGCCCTATCTGCCGCTGGATGAGGTGCGGCTGCGGGAGATTGTGACCTTGAAGCTGGCCCGTATTCAGCGCCGGATGGATGATGCCTATCAGGCGGAATTGAGCTGGGATGACAGTCTGGTGGCCCATGTCCTGTCGCGCTGTCAGGCGGTGGAATCGGGCGCGCGCGCCATCGACCAGATCCTGACCAACGGCCTGTTGCCGCAAATGTCGGCCACCATCCTGGACCGTCTGTCCTTGGGGGACAGTATCGACATGGCGCATGTGACGGTGGCCGACGATGGTGAAATCCGCATCCAGTTTGACCGGCCGGCGGCAGCGCGGCGATGAGCGACGCGGATTTCACGCAAAGCGGCCAGTCGCTGTCGATTACGACGCCGCTGGGTGCTGACAAGCTGATCCTGCGCGAACTGACGGGGCGTGAGGGGATTTGCGAGCTGTTCCAGTTCGACATCACCGCCACCGCCTCCGATGCCGCCCTTGATATGACCTCTGTCGTGGGCAAGTCGGTCACCGTCACCCTGACGGGGCCGGACAGCACGAAGCGCTATATCAACGGCATCTGCGTGCGGGCCGTTCAGATGGAACGCACATATTCCCTGCAATTGCGCCCCTGGCTGTGGCAGTTGGGTCTGACGGCGGATTGCAAGATTTTCCAGGACAAGACGGTCCCGGAGATCGTGAAGGCGGTGTTCAGCGATCTGGGCTTCTCCGATTTCAAGGACAGCCTGACCGGCAGCTACACGGCGCGGGAATATTGCGTCCAGTATAATGAAACCGCCCTCGATTTCGTCTGTCGGCTGATGGAGGATGAGGGGATTTTCTGGTTCTTCACTTTCGCCGATGGCAAGCACACCCTGGTGCTGGCGGATGATGCCAGCGCCCATACGGCCTTGCCGGTGCTGGCGACCCTGCCTTATCTGCCCCTGCCGGTGGGCAAGGAATGGCTGGAGGATGATAGGGTCGACAGCTTCCTGATTGAAACCGCCATGGTGCCGGGCAAGTACCAGACGGATGATTATTTCCTGGAAACCCCATCGACGGAGCTGAAGGTCAATGTGGCTGGCACTGGCAGCCTGCAGGTCTATGAATATCCTGGTGGCTATACCAAGAAGAATGCGGGCGACGCGCGCGGCAAGGTGCGGCTGGCGGAGCTGGAAGTGGCGGCCAAGCGGGCATCCGGGTCGTCCACGGTGCGCGGCATGGCGGCGGGGCTGAAATTCACCCTGTCGGGCCATCCGCGCAGCGATGCCAATGCGGCTTACGTCCTGCACGGCGTCAGCCATGCGGTCAGCCTGGGCGGCTATTCCAACAGTTTTGAGGTGCTGCCCGCCGATACCACCTTCCGCCCGGCCCGCCGCACCCCGCGCCCGCGCATTCCGGGGACGCAGACGGCCGTCGTGGTGGGCAAGTCAGGGGAGGAGGTGTGGACGGACAAGTTCGGCCGCATCAAGGTGCAGTTCCACTGGGACCAGCTGGGCAAGAAGGATGAAAACTCCTCCTGCTGGGTGCGCGTCGCCCAAGGCTGGGCTGGTAAGAACTGGGGCACCTTCTTCCTGCCACGCCTGGGGCAGGAGGTGGTGGTCAGCTTTCTGGAGGGAGACCCCGACCGGCCGCTGGTGACCGGGTCGGTCTATAATGGCGAACAGCAGGTGCCCTACACCCTGCCCGACGATCAGACGAAAAGCACCATCAAGACCAACACGTCGAAGGGCGGTGGCGGGTATAATGAGCTGCGGTTTGAGGATAAGAAGGACAGTGAAGAGATTTATCTTCAGGCCCAGAAGGACATGAATGTCCTGATCAAGAATTCCCGCACCACCACCATCAACGAGGCTGACGATACCCTGACCTTGGACAAGGGTAACCGCGCCACCACCATCACTAAGGGCAATGACACCCTGACCATCACAGAGGGGGATCGCACCTTCTCCGTGGCCAAGGGCAAGGAAACCTATGGGGTGAAGGGAACGCGCGCCATCACCGTGGAGGGGGCGGAGACCAAGACCAACAAGGACAAGGTCACCTGGACCGTCAGCGGCGATTTCTCCCTCAAGGTCGATGGTAACATCACCATCGAGGCAGGGGGATCGGTGACCCTGAAATCCGGGACCGGTTTGACGGTACAGTCGGGCACGACCATGGATTTGAAGGCAGGCACGGCATTGACAGCTAAGGCCGCCACCGATGCCAAGGTGCAGGGGCTGAACGCCACGCTTCAGGGCGATGTCGGTGCGACCGTCAAGGGATCGGCCACGGGCACCATCGATGGCGGCGGCATGCTGACCGTCAAGGGTGGCCTGGTGAAGATCAATTGAGGGGCTGGTGATGGACGAACAGCAAAAGCCCGGCCCGCCGCCCGAACCGCCGGTTCCCATGGAGGACCGGGACGAGGCCGGCACCGTCCGCCGCCGCTATGCCATGGCGGGCGGGGTCTTGCAGGGCGTGATGGAAACGTTCGACGCCAATGGCATGCCGGAGTCGCGCATGAATTTCCATCAGGGCAAGCTGCATGGCGCCTCCACCATCTTTCAGGCGGGGCAACCGGCGGTGCAGATGACCTAT
>CALRNG020000076.1:0-11203 GCA_943369495.1 Rhizobium sp. Q54 | reverse complement strand
CACCAGATGTGGGCGGCGCAATTCCTGCCGTTCAACAAGCCGAACCGCTGGCTGACCTCCGGCGGTCTGGGCACCATGGGCTATGGCCTGCCCGCCGCCATCGGTGCGCAGATCGCCAATCCCGGCGCGCTGTGCATCGATGTTGCCGGTGAGGCATCGATCCAGATGAACATTCAGGAAATGTCCACGGCCCTGCAATACCGCCTGCCGGTCAAGGTGTTCATCCTGAATAATCAGTGGATGGGCATGGTCCGGCAGTGGCAGGAGCTGCTGCATGGCTCCCGCTTCTCCGAAAGCTATTCCGAAGCGCTGCCCGACTTTGTGAAGCTGGCCGACGCGTTCGGCGGTGTGGGCCTGCGCGCCACCAAGGTTTCGGAAGTCGATGATGTCATCGCCGAGATGATCAGCACCCCGCGCGCCGTGATCGTCGATATGTGCGTGGATCAGAAGGAAAACTGCTTCCCCATGATCCCCGGCGGCAAGGCCCATAACGAGATGCTGCTGGGCCCGGCGGACAAAGTGTCCGAGGCCACGCCGGAGGAGGGGATGGTCCTGGTATAAGCCAGCCGTCCCATTCCATTCGCCCGACCCAGACCTGATGTCCCGGAGCCTTGCCCCGTGACCCAAGATACCAGCATCCGCCGCCACACCATCTCCGTGCTCGTCGATAACGAGCCGGGCGTGCTGGCCCGCGTCATCGGCCTGTTTTCCGGCCGTGGCTATAATATCGAAAGCCTGACCGTGGCAGAGATTGATGCCAGCGACAGCCTGTCGCGCATCACCATCGTCACGTCGGGCACGCCCATGATCATCGAACAGATCAAGGTGCAGCTGGAGCGTCTGGTGCCTGTCCACAAGGTCAAGGACCTGACCCTGGAAGGCCCGTTCATCGAACGGGAGATGGCCCTGGTCAAGGTTGTGGCCAATGGCGAGAAGCGTGTCGAGAGCCTGCGCATCGGTGATGTGTTCAAGGCCCGCGTCGTGGACGCCACCATCAACAGCTTTGTGTTTGAGATCACCGGCACCGCCGATGACCTGAACCGCTTCATCGACCTGATGCAGCAGTTGGGCGAGGTTGATATCAGCCGCACCGGGGCCGCCGCCCTGTCGCGCGGCACCTCGACCCTTTAAGCACCCATCATCCCCAATGCCGGCACCCCGTCCCGGGGGCCGGACCTGACCACAGCAGAGCAGAACGAAGGAACATTCCCATGCGCGTCTATTACGATCGCGACGCCGACGTCAACCTGATCAAGGGCAAGAAGGTCGCCATCGTCGGCTATGGCAGCCAGGGCCATGCCCACGCCCAGAATCTGCGCGACAGCGGCGTAACCGACGTGATCATCGCGCTGAAGGCCAATTCGCCGACCCGCGCCAAGGCCGAAGCCGCCGGCTTCACCTGCGTCACCCCGGCTGAGGCTGCGGCCACTGCCGACGTGATCATGATCCTGACGCCGGACGAGCATCAGGCCGATCTGTACAATAACGAGATCGGCCCGAACCTGAAGCAGGGTTCCGCCATCGCCTTCGCCCACGGCCTGAACGTGCATTTCCGCCTGATCGAGCCGCGCCCGGACACGGATGTGTTCATGATCGCGCCGAAGGGCCCCGGCCACACGGTGCGCGGTGAGTACAAGAAGGGCGGCGGCGTTCCCTGCCTGGTCGCCGTTCACCAGAATGCCTCGGGCAACGCCTTTGACGTCGCCCTGTCCTACGCCTCTGCCGTTGGTGGCGGTCGTTCGGGCATCATCGAGACCACCTTCAAGGAAGAGTGCGAAACCGACCTGTTCGGTGAGCAGGCTGTGCTGTGCGGTGGCCTGACCAAGCTGATCCAGGCTGGTTTCGAGACGCTGACCGAGGCTGGCTACGCCCCGGAAATGGCCTATTTCGAGTGCCTGCACGAAGTGAAGCTGATCGTGGACCTGATCTACGAAGGCGGCATCGCCAACATGCGCTACTCCATCTCCAACACGGCCGAATATGGTGACTATGTCACCGGTCCGCGCATCGTGACGGACGAGACCAAGGCGGAGATGAAGCGCGTTCTGGCCGACATTCAGTCCGGCCGTTTTGTGCGCGACTGGATGCTGGAAAACAAGGCCGGCACCCCGTCCTTCAAGGCCACCCGCCGCATTGAGGCCGAGCATCCGATCGAGGAAGTGGGCGCCAAGCTGCGCGCCATGATGCCCTGGATCTCTGCTAACAAGCTGGTGGATAAGTCCAAGAACTAAGCCAAGCCGCCGGATGGCGGCGCCCGGCGCCTGAGGGAACAGTGAGAAAGCCGCCCGGCGGGGAAACCTGCCGGGCGGTTTCCGTTTTGGCGACTATCACTAAAGATACAATTTTACGGACTTGCTCCTATCACGCGAGTGTCTTACCTTTTGAGTGGATCAAAATGATCGCCTTTGGGGGAGCCCATGATCTCGCTAAACGCGAGTCCGCTCTTCAGCGCCACGAATTCTCTGGCGATGAAGTCGGCTATCGACCGCCATGTCGATAAGGCGGTCGAGGAACGATTCAAAAAGACCGAAAGCCCCCAATATCAGGGCCGGTCGCAGCAAGACATCTATAAGCGCCTGATGGAAATTGGCGTCACCGGCGGCGGGTTCGAGGAAGCCGCCAAAAGCGCTGCGCGCGTCGAGGAACTGGGCAAGTACATGGATCAGGCCCGGTCGGAGATCGACCGCAAGGCCGCCAATGAGAAACTGACCCAGTCCAAGCGCCGCATGGGTGAGTTGGAGCAGGAGGCGCGTCAGGCCGCCGCGCGCGGTGATGCCCGCAAGCTGGCGCAGATTGCCCGCGAGGCCAGCGGCATGACCCGCAAACTGGCGGAAGAGGCGAAGGCCTTGGTGGAGGGGCGGGATGTCGACCCTGCCGAACGCGCCGCCGCCATCGCGCGCGGTGAACCCGATCCCGCCAAGCCTGTGGAGCCGCAGCCCGGCATGACCGCCGGCGGCGTTCCCGTCTCCTATGCCCGCGCCTTTGTGCAGGAAGTGCGCGACATTGCGGGCCGTGCCCGCACCCTGCTGACCCAGGCCGAAGCCAACAAGGGCAATACCCTGTGGATGAGCGAGGAGGAGAAGCAGAAGTTCGAGGAAACCCTGAAGGCATCCCGCGATGATCTGGCGGCGGCCGGCGAAACCCTGGAACGGCTGAACGGCACCCTGGAGACCATTGATCCCGGCGGGGCGGCGGATGCGGCCAGCACCACCGCCGGAACGGTGATGGATGTCACCTATACCAGCACCTATACCGAGACGCTGACCATCGCGATCCAGACCACGGAATCGTTCGTGTCCATCACGGCGTGATCAGCCATTGATGTAAATCCGGTGATAGCGTGACCCCAGGCGGGTCAGCACCTCATACCCGATGGTGCCCGCCTCCCTGGCGACCTGATCCACATCGCGATGCGGGCCGATAATGTCCGCCCAGCCGCCCACTTGCAGCAGATGGTCCGGCACGCCTGTGACGTCGGCGGTCAGCAGGTCCATCGATACTCGCCCGATCAGGGGGGCGACATGGCCCGCGACCATGGCCATGCCCTTGCCGGCAAGCGACCAGGGATAGCCATCGGCATAACCCATGCCCAGGGCCGCCACCTTACCTGGTGCTGAAATATGATGGGTGGCGTCGTACCCGACAGTATCGGGTGGGGCCACGTCGCGGATTTGCAGGATACGGGCCAGCAGCCGGATGACGGGCCGCACCGGGTTGGGCAACCAGGGGGCGGGGTTGGGGCCGTAAAGCCCGATGCCGGGCCGCACCAGATCGAAATGGTAATCAGTCCCGTGGAAGATGCCGGCGGAGTTCGACAGGCTGACCGGCGCCTGGGGCAGCCGCGCCAGCGCCGCCTGTACCCGCCGCAATTGTTCCGCCGTGAACGGATTGGCGGGATCATCGGCGCAGGCCAGATGGCTCATCCATCCCTGCAGGTCGATCCCTTCCAGCAGATTGACGGGATCATTGCATAACCGGTCCAATTCGCTGTTGGGCAGGCCCAGCCTATTCATTCCGGTATCGATATGAATAAAGGCGGGCAGCTGGCGGCCCGACCTGCGCGCATAGGCGCCCCAGCGCTCAATCTCGCACAGGCTGCCCAACACCGGTACCAGGCCGCGCACTGACAGCTCTTCTTCCGTCCCGGCCGGCACGCCGTGCAGCACGATGGTGCGGGATTGGGGCAGGGCGGTCTTCACCCGCACCCCGGCTTCGATATCGGCCACAAAGAAGCTGCGGGCACCGGCCTGCCACAGGGCCGATGCGACGGCGACATCGCCCAGGCCATAGCCATTGGCCTTCACGACGGCGGCGCACTCGGCACGGGGTGCGCGGGCCGCCATATCGCGCCAATTGGCCACCAGGGCCGCCAGATCAATGACCAGCACGGCACCAACACGGGCCGCTTCGGGGCTGTTCAACAGCCCCGCCAGATCACTCGTCATACGATCCGCCACCATGCTGCGTGTCGAGATCGCCGAAGCGAGTGTAGTTGCCGTCGAAATAGAGGCGCACAGTGCCGACGGGGCCGTGACGCTGTTTGCCGATGATCACGTCGGCGGTGTTATGGACCTGGGCCAGCCGGTCCTGCCACTGCGCATAGCGGTCATTATACTTGTCTTCCGACTCGTCGGGGCGACGACCCGGCTCCGCAC
Source organism: Rhizobium sp. Q54 (assembly GCA_943369495.1). Classification (GTDB taxonomy): domain Bacteria; phylum Pseudomonadota; class Alphaproteobacteria; order Azospirillales; family Azospirillaceae; genus Niveispirillum. Next base: position 6,548 of record CALRNG020000076.1, on the reverse strand, counting down.
GCTCCAGGTAATATTGCTCACGGAACACGAACATGACGACGTCGGCATCCTGTTCGATGGAGCCGGATTCGCGCAGGTCCGACAACTGCGGCCGCTTATCCTCACGGTTTTCCACCGAACGCGACAGCTGTGACAGGGCGATGACGGGCAGGTCCAGTTCCTTGGCGATGGCCTTCAGGCCGCGCGTGATCTCCGAGATTTCCTGCACACGGTTCTGCTCCCCCCGGCTCGACCCGCCGCCGCGCAGCAGCTGCAAGTAATCGACCACGACCAAGCCAAGGCCGTGCGTGCGCTTCAACCGGCGAGCGCGGGTACGGACGGCGGAGATGGTCAAGGCGGGTGTATCGTCCACGAAGAAGGGCACGCGGGCCAGATACTGGCTGGCCTCCACGAATTTCGGGAAGTCGGTGGCGGTGATTTCACCACGGCGGATTTTGTCGCCCGACACTTCCGCCTGGTCGGCCAGGATACGCAGGGCCAGCTGTTCGGCCGACATTTCCAGTGAGAAGAAGCCGACGGGCGCCCCTTCCTTGCCGCCCGACAGCATATAGGCCTTGGCGGCATTGAAGGCGATGTTGGTGGCCAGTGCTGTTTTACCCATGGACGGGCGCCCGGCCAGGATCAGGAGGTCGCTGGGATGCATCCCGCCCAGCTTGCCATCCAGGTCACGCAGGCCTGAAGTCACGCCCGTCACATGGCTGGACCGGCGGAACGCGGCCTCGGCACTGGCGATTGCGGCGGTCAGCGCCCGGTCGAAGGGGATGAAATCGCCCTTGATGTCGCCCGTCGCCGCCAGCTCGAACAGCTTCTTTTCCGCATCCTCAATCTGGTCATTAGCGGCGATGTCGATATCGTGCTTATAGGCCTGATTGACCATATCCTCGCCGACTTCGATCAACTGTCGGCGCAGATAGGCGTCATGGATGACCCGCCCGTAATCCTCCAGATTATGGACGGTGACGATGGCGGCGGCCAGGCGGGCCAGATATTCCTGCCCGCCAATTTCCGACAGATCGCGGTCCTGCTGGAAATAGGCCTTCAGGGTGATGGGATTTGCCACCTGACCCCGGTCGACCATCTTCAGAATGGCTTGATAGATCTTCTGGTTGGCCGGATCGAAGAAATGTTCCGGTCGCAGAAATTCGCCAACCTTTTCAAAGGCCTTGTTGTTGACAAGGATGGCGCCCAGCACCGTCTGCTCCGCCTCCTCATTATGGGGCGGGGTGCGGTAGGCAACGGGCGCGGCGCCGGCAAAGCCGGACGGGTCGATCAGCTTGGTATCCATGGTGGCGGCATTCTAGCGGCCTGCCCCCCTGGCGTCACGCCATCACAAGGGCAGGGGGCAGAAACAATGTGGATGAAAGCTGGGGATAAGCTGTGGGTAACTCCCTCACGCCGCCCGCGTCTGCCGCTCCTCCAGGCGCCGTTCGTCGCCCTGCATGTAATCACGCGCCAGGGGTAGCGCGTTCACGTCGCGGGCCAGCTGTATCTGGAACACCATGTGGCCCTGATGGCGGAACGCGCACTCGGCCCCCACCAGATAGAATTCCCACATGCGGCAGAAGCGTTCATCATAAAGCGCTTTCGCCTCGTCCCGCCGCGCCAGGAACCGTTCGCGCCAATGGCGCAGGGTTTCGGCATAATGCAGACGCCAGATTTCCAGGTCGGTCAGCCACAGGCCCGCCCCTTCGATGGCGGGCGTTACCTCCGAGAGGGCGGGGGAATAGCCGCCGGGGAAGATGTATTTGCGAATCCAGGGATTGGTGGTGCCCGGCCCCTGCGCCCGCCCGACGGAATGCAACAAAGCCACCCCATCATCGCTCAGCAAATCGCGCACGCGCGCGAAGAAGGTGGGAAATTGCGGCGCACCGACATGTTCGAACATGCCGACACTGACGATCCGATCGAACCGGCCCGGCAATTCCCGGTAATCGCATAGCTCGAACCGCACCCGATCCGACAGGCCCGCCGCCTCCGCCCGCTCCCGCGCCACGGCCAATTGTTCCTTGGACAAGGTGATGCCGGTGACCTGCACATCGGCCAGCTTCGCCAGGGTCAACGCCATGCCGCCCCAGCCGCAGCCGATATCCAGCACACGCAGGCCGGGTTTCAGCAGAAGTTTGGCCGCAATATGCTGCTTCTTTGCCTCCTGCGCCTGGTCCAGGCCCATGCCCGGTCGGGGGAAATAGCCGCAGGAATATTGGCGGTCGGCGTCCAGGAACAGATCGTAGAATTGCTGCGACAGGTCATAATGATGCGCCACGTTGCGACGCGACCGGTCCAGCGGGTTGCGCTGCTGGATGAAGCGCTGGACGCCTAAGCCGACGCGCTGAACAAAGGCGCCGGCGGGGCCCAGATGGCCGAACCCGGCATTGCGGGTCACCAGATCGATGAAGTCATAGAGACTGCACTCGACCATCTGAAGCGTGCCGTCCATATAGGCTTCGCCGGCATAAAGGCCAGGATACAGGCCCAGCTTCCATTCCAGGGCCGGATCGGTCAGCCGTATGGTGACCGGCCTCAGTCCACTGGTTTCCGACCCGAAACGATGCGGCCGACCACGCGCGTCGATGACGGTCAGGCTGCCCTGGTGGATGATGGAGCGCAGAAAACGGAACAACAGCATGGCGGGACACCTTCAAGCCGCTGATACGTCTTGAAAAGGTAGTCACGCCGCGCGCCATCGCAAAGAGGGCCAAAAGAAAAAGGGCGGTCCCCCGAAAGGAACCGCCCTTGATCGCTACCAGAGAGGCCAGATGTTTCCATCCGGCACCCGGGGCCTGGATCAGGCCTCGGTCTCCTCGGTGGCTTCGGTCTCTTCGACCGTCTCGTCCTCGTCCTGGTCCTCGTCGCGGCTGTTGACCATACCGCCACGGGCGGCCTGGACAGCGGCTTCTTCGACCGAACGGGCCACGTTCACGGTGACGCTCACGGCCACTTCCGGATGCAGGACGACCTTGACCTTGAACAGGCCCAGGGTCTTGATCGGATCGGCGATGGCGACCTGAGCGCGGCCGATCGTGGTGCCGGTGGCGGTCACGGCCTCGGCGATATCGCGCGAGGTGACCGAACCGTACAGCACGCCGGACTCGGCGGCCTGACGAACGACGACGACGGAAACGCCATCGACCTTCTTGGCCACAACCTCGGCTTCCTTCTTCAGTTCCAGATTGCGCGCTTCGATCTGCGCCTTCTGGTCTTCGAAATAAGCGAGGTTTTGCTTGGTTGCACGAAGGGCCTTCTTCTTCGGCAGCAGGTAATTACGGGCATAGCCCGGCTTCACCTTGACCACCTGACCGAGTTGGCCCAGCTTTTCGACGCGTTCCAGCAGAATGACGTCCATGTCTTTTCTCCTGGCTTACTTGACGACGTACGGCAGAAGAGCCAGGAAGCGGGCGCGCTTGATAGCACGGGCCAGCTCACGCTGCTTCTTCGCCGAAACGGCGGTGATACGGGACGGGACGATCTTGCCACGCTCGGAGATGAACCGGGACAGCAGCTTGATATCCTTATAGTCGATCGCCGGCGCGTTCGGGCCGGAGAACGGGCAGGTCTTCCGGCGACGGAAGAACGGACGACGGCCACCGCCGGAGCGGGGAGCGCCACCCGTGGGAGCGCCCTGGGGACGTTCGGTGGTCATGCGCGGTCTCCTTCACCTTCACCGGCGGCGTCACGACGCGGGCCACGGCTGAAGCCGCCCTCGCGCGGACCACGGTCGCCGAATTCACGACGCGGGCCACGGTCGCCGAAGCCACCGCGGGGGCCACGCTCCGCGCGCTCGCCTTTGTTGGCGAGCATGGCGGTCTGGCCTTCTTCGATCTTTTCGACCTTGACGGTCATGACGCGCAGCACGTCTTCGTTGATCGACAGGTTACGTTCCATTTCGGCAACGGCCGCCGCAGAGGCGTCCAGGCCGAGATAGACGTAATGACCCTTGCGGTTCTTCTTGATCCGGTAGGTCAGGGTCTTCAGACCCCACTGCTCGGTCTTGACGACGGAGCCGCCCTGTTCCTTCAGGATGTTGCTGAAGGTCTCGGTCAGGGTTTCAACCTGAGTCGAGGAGATGTCCTGACGGAAAATCAGGATGGTTTCGTAAAGTGCCATCAAACTCCCCATGGCTATTGATGGTCCGCCGCTGTGGCCGGAATAGATTCCGGATCAGCCGCACGGTCCTAGCCGGCGCCTTGGCAAGCACCGGCGGGGTTTCGGAAGGCGCGCACTATACAGATTGGATGGCTGCACGCAAGGGCCGCTGCGGATATGGTCCGGCATGGGCGGGGTGACCCTGCCGCATGGGGGCCTTACAGGCTCGCGGCCATGCCGGGCAACAGGGTGCTCATGGCTTCGCGGTGCAGCTGCTGAGACGCGGGCGTCTGCAATGTTTCGGCGATGTGGGTCACGACTGGCTGCGGCATCGTCTGCGAACAGGCGAACCAGAAACCCAGTTCCGGCAGCTCCGCCACGACGCGCAGGGGCAGGGCCCTGATTTCCGGCGTGTTCATCGACCCGCCGATCAGCAGGCCGAAGCGGAGGTCGCCATCGGCGACCATACGGGCCAGCTGGCGCTGGTCATCCACGGCCGTGTGCCGGATGCTGCGGTTCTCCAGGACAGTCCGGTAAATGCCGCTGGGAGCCCCCAGCTTGCCATCGGCCAGCCGCAGGAAATCGGACAGGTTGCCGCCGAACGGATCATCGTGGCGTCCCACGAAAACCATGCGGTCGCGCTTAACCTCCATCAGCCAATGCACATGCTTTTCCCGGGCGGGAAGGCGGGCATAGCCGAGCGAACATCCGTCAGGCTGCCGCATCACCTCTTCCAGGCGCTGATCATTGGTAAGCGGGCGCAGGACCATGCGGATATGCGACTTTTCCGCAATATGGGCCAGCCAGCGTCCCAGGGCCGGGCGGGGCGCACCGGACGCATCAACCGTGGTTGGCGCGATGGAGATCATGAGGGAAACCGGGGGATCGCCAGCGCTGCCATAGGTGGCGATCTCACGCGCCTCCACGCGCACAGATCCGATCAGCATCAGCGTGCCGACACAAAGGACCTGGACCATGCGCTTAAGGGTCGCCATTCAGCACCCTGTTGAACAATGCGGCACCAGTATACGTTACCTTTGGGTGCCGGCAAAGGTCGCATATCCCCAAAAGCGCGGCTATTGCGTGGGGAGATCATCAGTGTTGAACGGGGCATCCAAGGCAGGTTGACGCGCCTCACCCAGTGCTAGGCGACGCAACATCTCCGCCTCCGTTCCTCGCAGCACTTTTGCAAGGCGCAGCGACAGGTTGGCCGGCAATTCGCGGCTGCAGGCAAACCAATATTCCAGCGGCTCCATCTCAGCGACCGCACGCAGACCCAGCGGCTGGATATCGGGCGACTCCAGCGTCCCGGCCAACACGATGCCGAACCGGATGCGGCCCAGTGCCACCATTCGCGCCAGGGCGCGTTGATCATCCACCGGGTAATAGCGCACACCCTGCCGTTCCAGGATGGGGCGATAAAGCCCCGACGGTGCCGCGATACGATCATCCGCCTCACGCAGCAGTTCCGCCATGCTGCCCTGGAACGGGTCATCGCGCTGCGCGATGAAGATCACCCGGTCCCGCCGGATCACACTCAACCAGTGTAACAGCTTCTCCCTCTCCGGTAGGCGCGCCATACCCAGGACACAGCTGTCTGGATAACGGGTCGTCTCTGCCAGGCGCCGGTCGAAACTGCCCGGCTGCATGCGCATCCGCAGGCCGCTATGGTCCGCGACCTGGGTCAGCCAGCGGCGCACCGGTGGCAGCAATTGCTGGCGCTCATCCATCAGCAAGGTGGTCACCGGCACCATCACTGTAATGCGCGGCGCCCCTTCCGGCCCAAATTCTTCATCCGCCGCTTTCGCGGGCGCCCAGACACAGGCCAGGGCCAGTGACAGCGCCAGGAGGGGCAGCAACGGGGCCGGACGGCGACGCGGGCTTGCCATGGGGCGGGTCCCGACTTGTGATTAGCGGGTAGTATAAGCTCATTATCGGTTCACGCAAAGGGCGTGCATGGAGTCGAGCAGTGCCGTCCTGAACCGCTTTCCAACCCAGGGAAGGGGCCAATGGCGGCAACAAGGGGGCCTTGTGGATGAAGTCCAGCCCCGTGAGTATTTCCATCGGCTTAGCGTCACCTTCCGTAATCGTCATCATGTTCTGCCGCTGTTTGGCGGGACCGCACCGCTTGACAGGGCCATACGTCGCTGTATCAAGGCCGCACATGATTTATTGCAGGACCTATCTATGACCCGCGCTTTCGTCTTTCCCGGTCAGGGCAGTCAGGCCGTCGGCATGGGCCGTGAATTGGCCGAGCGGTTCGCCGTCGCCCGCGATATCTTCGCCGAAGTGGATGACGCCCTGGGCCAGAAGCTATCGGCGCTGATGTTCGATGGACCCGGTGACGATCTGACCCTGACGGAGAATGCCCAGCCAGCCCTGATGGCCGTGTCTGTCGCCGTCACCCGCGTGTTGCAGGCCGAAAAGGGCCTGGACCTGTCCAAGGCCGCCTTTGTGGCTGGGCA
>CALRNG020000075.1:0-11205 GCA_943369495.1 Rhizobium sp. Q54 | reverse complement strand
TGCCGAGGGTTTGACCCTTGGCAGTTTGGAGGCTGGCGACGGCCAGCCCGGCGCTCGTGCGCCGTGAGCCAAGGGCGCGGAGGCGCCCGCCCGGCGATTGAGGGAAGCGAGATCTCCCTGGATCGGTCACGATCAAGGGAGATTGGTATGAGGGGGGGGTGTTTCATGTCCCCTCAGGCGCCGGGCCGGCAGTCGCTGGCCTACGATCTGCCAAGGGTCAAACCCTCGGCAGATCACCGTCACTCCGCCACCCGCAGGCCCGGATCCTCCACCCGGTGCAGGCGGGCCATGGCGACCTGTGCGACCCTCAGGGTCAAGGCCTTGCGCCGGGCCGCCGGCAATTTGGCGAGCGGTGCTGGACGGATGATTTCCGCCCAGAAGGCATCCGCAACGATCAGCCCGCATTCGGCTGGGATCAGATCGACCGGGAAGTCCGCATCCACGGCGAAAAAGAACCGGTCGCAGAATTCCAGATATTCTGGCCATTTCTGGTCGGTCTTGAAATCACTGATGCTGCTTTTCACCTCGACGATGGTCACCTCACCATCATCGGACAGGGCCAGGATGTCGGCCCGCCGTCCATTGGCCAGGCAGAATTCGACCAACCCGCGCACGCCCCGTTCCGCCAGCATGCGCCGAACGCCACGGGTAATGGCCGCTGCCGCGTCCGATTGCGGGCGCGGCAGCGGGACCATCGGCATTGATGGTGCATCAGAACTGGACACAAGCTCAGGTATCGCGGAAATGCTCATGAGTACGGATCATGAACATTTCCGTTCGCCCTGGCAAGTCCGTTCAGAGCCTGTCGTGGTTCAGCAGCGGACGGTCAGAACCGAGGTGCCGACCACGCTGGAAGCCCGGACAACCGGCATGAGCCCCGCCATCAGCAGCCGGTTGCGGACACCTTCCACCGTGTCGGTGGGACGTGTCAGGGTGATGCGGGTGTCGCGATGGCCCAACGCCCGGCTTCGCGCCACGGCATTCAGGATCTGATCGCTCAGCACTTCCACCCCGTCGAACACGGGATCGTTTGCTGGTGGCGGCGGAGGAGCCGCGGTCGTTTCGAAAGCCTGGGTGGACAGAGCGGCAGCCACCATGCCGTTTGCCGGATTGAGGGCTCCGGTCGCCACTGCGGGATACATGCAAGGTCCCTGGGTTCGAGCAGCTGACGACTACGCCGTCAGCAGGCTCTTTATTACGCTGATCTTTGTTAAAAATCAGGCAACAACCTGTCATGAATTTGCGCAGCGCGCCCGCAAATTATGCATAGGTGACATGTACCCCGCAGTCTGTCGTGGAAATGGCGGATTTCCGGTATCGTAGGGGCGTCAGAAGTCGTCGGAACGATCGGAGTCTATCCTGCTTTCCACCCTGCTGAATCCTCCGACCTCCATCCGTCTTTCCATTGGCGGGCTGATCCTGGGTTGCGCGATCATCGCCCTGCCCTGGATGGCGATACAGCCGCAACTGGCCCCACCGGGTCAGGGCGGCGCGGACAAGTATCTGCATGCCATCTGCTTCGCCGGCCTGGCCTTCATCGGGTTGTGGACAGCCAGGGAAACGCTGACACGGGGCGTGGTTCTGCTGGGGCTCCTCCTCCTCGGCGCCGGGATTGAATGGTTACAGGCCACGGTGCCGGGACGGCAGGGCAGCTACAGCGATCTGGCTGCCGATGCGGCGGGTCTCCTGCTCGCACTCATCCTTTTGCGATGCTGGTCGATGGCACGCAATATGCTATCCCGTAAAGGAGATTGACGGCAGGGTCGTGCGGGTGACACCGGCCCTGTGGGAAGGATGGTGGAACCGTGCATGTTTTGGGCTTGCGGTCGCCGGTGGCGGCCTTTCATCTGGTGATGCTGGCCGCCTTGGCCCTCCCGGGAACGGCGTCGGCCCAACCATCCCCCCCGTCTGCCGCCCCGGCAAAGACCAGCAGCAGTGTGATTGCCCAGTATCTGACGGGCCGCATCGCCCAGAATGCCGGCGCCTGGGATGTGGCCAGCACCAATCTGGCCGCCGCCTTGAAGCAGGACCCTGAGAACGCTGCCCTGCTTCGGCGGACCTTTCTGCTGTCCCTGGGTGAGGGGCGTCAGCAGGAGGCGCTGACCCTGGCGCGTCGTCAGGTGGCACAAGAACAGGGCGGCAGCTTCGTGGCGCACGCCCTGCTGGTCGCCGACGACCTGCGCGCCGGACGGACGGCGGATGCCGCTGGCCGCATCGCCAAACTGCCCGCCGATGGCATGGGTCCCTATATCGGTCCGCTGCTGTCCAGTTGGATTGCGGTTGCGGAGGGGGACCATGACCGTGCCATCAAGATGCTGGACCCGTTGAGCGCGCATGAGGGCTTCAAATCCATCCGCACACAGCAATTGGCGTTGATCGAGGATATGCGCGGCCGCCATGACGCGGCATTCCAGAATTACTCCGAGGCGGCGAAGCTGGGCATGCCCCTGCGCCTCGTCCTGCTGATCGGCAATTTCCAGGAACGGTCCGGTGCCACCGATGCGGCCCGACGCCTGTACCGTCAGTATCTTGACGCCAATCCAGACAGCATGGTGGTCGAAGACGCGCTGGCGCGTCTGGAGAAGGGGGGCAAACCCGCCCCGCTGATCGCAAGTGCCGCAGCCGGTCTGGGCGAAGCGCTGTTCCAGCTGGCATCGGCGCTGCACCAGGAAGGGGCGGCAGAGATGGCGCTGCTTTATGGCCGCGTGGCCCTGCATCTGAGCCCGGAGCAGCCGCTGGCCCGCATGCTGGTGGGCGACATTCTGTCCACCCGTGACCGGGACGAAACGGCACTGGCCGAATACCGCGCCGTCACGGTCGGGGCCGGCATGGTGTGGATGGCCCGCCTGCGGCAGGTGGATATGCTGCGGCAACTGAACCGTGATGATGATGCGGTCGCCCTGCTGCAGAAGATGGCGGCGGAGCGCCCAACCCGCACCGATGCCCTGTTGAGACTGGGCGACATGCACCGGCTGGCCAAACGCCCGGATCAGGCGCTGGCCGCCTATGATCAGGCCCTGGCGCGGGTGAAGAGTGAAACGCCGCGCGACTGGATGCTGCATTATGCCCGCGCCATGACGTTGGATGCCAAGGGCGACTGGCCGGGCGCGGAGGCAGCCCTCAAGAAGGCGCTGGATTTGCAGCCAGACCAGCCCAGCCTGCTGAATTACCTGGGTTATTCCTATATCGACCGTGGCGTGAACCTGGAACAGGGCAAGGCCATGATCGAGAAGGCCGTGGCCCAGCGCCCGCATGACGGCTTCTTCACCGACAGCCTGGGCTGGGCCCTGTTCAAACTGGGCAAGGTGGAGCAGGCAGTGGAACTGCTGGAAAAGGCACTGGAACTGGAACCGGGCGATCCGTCCATCAACGACCATCTGGGCGATGCCTACTGGGCCGTGGGCCGGCAGGACGAGGCGCGGTTCCAATGGTCCCGCGCCGCCAAGCAGGCCGAAAAGGATGACGGCCTGCGCCGGGCGGCGGAGGCCAAGCTGAAAAACGGCATGACCACGACGGTAAAGGCGGAAGGCACAGCCGCGCCGTAATGCCCCCGCCGCGCCAGTTGGCGCAGATACTAACGGTCAAGAATTTTGACCGTTAGTATAGTTTCGCTTCAGCCCAGTAGTTCGCGTGCCTTGGCGCTGTCGGCCATGATCTGGTCTTTCAGCGCCTGGAAGCTCTCGAACTTCATTTCCGGCCGGATGAAGCGGCACAGGCGCACGCGCAGGTGCCGGCCATACAGGTCGCCCTCGAAATCGAACAGGTGGGCCTCCAGCCGTTCGGTCAGCCCGCCCACGGTCGGGCGGCGGCCGATATTGGCGACGCCCTTGTGCCAGACGGTCCGCGCCCCCTCGTCCACCCCGGCCAGGATGGCGTAGACGCCCAGACGCGGGCGCAGGTAGGCGCCCAGTTCGACATTGGCGGTGGGAAAGCCGATTGTGCGGCCCCGCTTGTCGCCATGTTCCACGCGACCTTCGATTTCCCAGTCATGGCCGAGGATGGACGCTGCCTGCTCCACCTCACCTTGCTGCAAATGCTGACGCACGCGGGTGGAGGAAAAAACCGTGGCGTCAGGACCGGCCACGGGCCGGACCTCCGTCACCGTGAAACCGAACCGGTCCCCGGCATCGCGCAGGAAGGCCATATCGCCGCCACGCCTGTGCCCAAAGACGAAGTCGTAGCCGGCCACCACATGCGACGCGGCCAGCCCGTCCACCAGGATCTGGCGGACAAATTCATCAGCGGTCAGATGGGAAAAGGCCTCATCGAACCGCACCTCGAACAGCGCATCAATGCCCAGCGCCTCCACCAGCCGCGCCTTGATCCGCCAGGGTGTCAGGCGGAACGGGGCCTCGTCGGGGCGAAACAGGCTGCGGGGATGCGGCTCAAAGGTCAGGACGGCGGCCGGAACGCCCGTGGCACGGGCGGCTTCCTTTGCCGTCTCAATGACGGTGCGGTGGCCCTGATGCACGCCGTCGAAATTGCCCAACGCGACCGCACAGCCGCGAAGGGCTGCCGGAAGGTCGGAGATGTGGCGATAAATCAGCATGGCGCCGCAGGATGGTTGCGAAATCTGCCATGGGTATAGTCGCAAGCGGGGATGGCGGTCCAGTCCCGCCATCCCCACCCAACCTCAATCTTGCTGTGCGCGTCCTCACTTTCGGGGGGTGACCAATGCCGGTAGGGTGATCGCCATCTGACCCACCCCGTCATTGCAAGGAACCGTCAATGACCATCCAGCTTCACGCCTGGCCGACCCCCAACGGCTACAAGGTCTCCATCGCGCTTGAGGAAATGGGCCTGCCCTATGAGGTGCATGCCGTGAATATCGGTGCCGGTGATCAGTTCAATCCCGACTTCCTGAAGATCGCACCCAATAATCGCATGCCGGCCATCGTCGATCCCGAGGGACCGGAGGGCAAGCCGCTGAGCCTGTTTGAAAGCGGCGCCATCCTGATCTATCTGGCCGAAAAGACCGGGCAGTTCCGGCCCAAGGACCCGGCCGTCTGGTACAGCCATATCCAGTGGCTGATGTGGCAGATGGGCGGCGTCGGCCCGATGTTCGGTCAGGCCGGTCACTTCATCCTCTATGCCCCGGAAAAGGTGGCCTACGGCATCGAACGCTACCGCAATGAATCCCGGCGCCTGCTGAAGGTGGCCAATACGCGGCTCGAAGAAGCAGCCTTTCTGGGGGGCGACGATTACGGTATCGCCGACATGGCAACCTTCCCCTGGGTGCGCAACGCGCCAAAATACGATATCGACCTGAACGAGTTCCCGCATGTCCAGCGCTGGTTCAACGCCATCGCCGCCCGCCCCGCAGTGCAGCGTGGCCTGGGTCTGCTGGCCGACAAGGTGAAACCGGCGGGCACGCCGTTGACCGACAAGGAACGCGAGAACCTGTACGGGAAGAAGTGATGCTACCGGTCAAAATTCTTGACCGGTAGTATCACTTCCCTGTCAGCACGATCAGGGTGGAGGTTCCGTGGGCCAGGATCTTACCGTCCGATGACAGGACCCGCGCCTCGGTCGTGATGATCTGCCTTCCCTGGTTGACCACCCATGCCTCCGCCCGCACCGGCCCCGCAGTTACCGAAATGGGGCGGGTGAAATTGCCTTTGGTTTCAACCGTTGAATAGCCCGTGTCGGCCGGCAGCAAGCTTTGTGCGGCACATCCCGTGACACTATCGATCAGGGTCAGCGCCCAACCACCATGAACGGTACCGAACGGGTTGGCCATATGCAGCCCTGGATGGCCGACAAAGGCCGCCCGCCCCTCACCCACTTCCGTCAGCAAAAAATGCATGGTTTGAGCAATCGGCGGCTGCGGCAGACGACCATCGATGATGCGCTCCAGCATTTCGCGCCCCGTCAGGCCCGCCACATCATCCCGCGTTGCCAGCCCATATTGCCATTGTTTCAGCATGAACTCACCATTTCCTTGCATTTACAGTAATCATACATACAATTATTGTATATACAAGCTGCGAGCCAAACTGATGAGCCAACCCGCTTTCGGCCTTGGCACTCAATGCCAGGGCCGGGCCTGCTTGCCTGCCCGCGTGGTGACAACGCGGACCGCGTCGCGCAGATAGATGGCGTGGGCGCCCTGGGCCGCCAGTTGCTCCGCCCCGATCACCAGCGGTACCGCACAATCCGTGACTGGCAGTCCTGTCACCAGGGCATCAGCCCCCGACTGGCAAAGATCCGGCAAGCCCTGCTCTGACAGGGCAATGGCCACTGTCCGGCCATGCAAACGGTAGAGGCAGGCATCCGGCCTGGTGCAGGTCACGCAGCCATCTTTGGTGCCCTTCTTGGGCCAGGTCTTTGGTTCCGCCGACAACCCATCCCGCTGCGCCCATTCTTCGCTGTCGAACTGGCCCGCCCGCCGCGTTGAAACGGCAAGGGTACCATCGGCCAGCCGGACACCCACCACCTTGCCAGACCCGCTGATCCGCAGGTCGGGCCGGGGCGCCAGCGGCAGGAACAGCAGGCCGGCGAGAATGCCTGCCACCCCCAGCAGCCGCATCCGCCCCTGCCACAGACACAGCCACAGGCAGGACAGGGTGAAGATCACCAGCCCCGTCGCCGGCAGCAGCGGCAGATGCAGGGCCGCACCCGGCATATCGGCCACCCAATGCGCCGTCCACAAGATCGCGTCGGCCCCCCAGCCCATGGCCGTGATCGCCCAGCCTTCCAGGCCCAGCGGCATCAGCAGATAGGCAAGCAGACCCCAGGGCATGACCCAGAAGCTGGTGATCGGCACGGCGATCATGTTGGCCAGCAGGCCATAGTTCGACATCTGCTGAAAATGATGCAGGCCGAAGGGAATGGTGACCAGACCCGCGACCAGGGAGGTCAGCGACAGGCTGCCAACATAGGTCAGGCTACTGCCCAACCAACCCTGCCCGCCCTCCTTCCGCCGCGCCGCCATCCAGGGCGTCGCCACCTCGAACGCCGCGACCAGGGCGATGACGGCGGCGAACGACATCTGAAAGCTGGGGCCGATCATGCTTTCCGGCTGGATCAGCATGACCACCAGGGCAGCCAGAGCCACGACACGCAGGGAGAAAGGATTGCGGTCCACCAGCACAGCCAGCAGCATGACGCCAGTCATCAGCACCGACCGCTGCGTCGGCACGGGCGATCCCACCATCAGCATGTAGAAGATGGAGGCGGCGAGCGCCGCCACCGCCGCATATTTCTTGATGGGTTGGCGCAGCGCAAAGCTGGGCCACAGCGCCATGCCCCCGCGTACCAGAAAGAACACCAGCCCCGCCACCAGGGCGATATGCAGGCCGGAAATGGACAGAAGATGCTGCAAGCCGGACTGCCGCATCGCCTCCATATCCTTTAACGGTATGGCGGTGGGCTGCCCGTTCAGAAGCGCGGTGACCATGCCGGCGGTGGCCGGGTCGGGTAGCCTTGCCGCCACCCGGTCGGCGATCACCTGCCGCCATTGTTCCAGCAGCACCCCCTCATCCACCGGCCCGCCCAGGCGGCGCACCCGGCCCAGCGCGATGCCGGTACCGCCCACCCCCAGGAAGTAAAGATGGCGGCGGAAATCAAAGGCGCCCGGCTCCACCGCGCCCGACGCCGGGCCGATGGCCGCGAACAGGCGTACCCGTTCGCCGATCACCGGCATCACCTCCGTATTGCGCACGGAGATGCGCAGGACCTGGGGGGTATCTGCGGGGGCAATGCCCGGTATCGTGACATTGGACAGGAACAGGCGCATGCCCACATCCAACCGGTCGATCTGCTTCACCCGGCCCGTGATAGCGAGCGGCCCGATCCGGTCCTTGAGTGTGGGGGCGGCGACCAAGCCTGTGCGTACCTGTGCTGCGGCAAAACCGAGCGGCACGGCCAGCAGCACGATCCAGGCGGCTAGCGCCCAGTCGGGCCGCCGCACCTGAACAAGGCCGGCAACCGCCACCGCAAGGACGATGCCCCCGGTCCCCAGCCACAGCGCCGGCTCATGATCCAGCGCAAAGTAGATGCCGATCCCAACACCCACCAGCACGGGAAACCAGAGGACCCAGCGACTGCTTTCGGCCAGCAGACCAGCGGCCAGCCAGGACAACCCCGTCTGTCGCACCAGCCGATCCAACCGCATGCCGCCATCCTTACCCACAGGGATGAATACAATTAGATGAAAATAACCGCTCCTTCACTATTTAATTACAATCCTGACGGGTTCCGGCAGGCCCGCCGGGCAAGCCAGCACCCACGACTTTTCGAGGGGGGAGCATCCCCGGTCCAATGCTGTTCACAGGACGCATGGCTGTGCTAAACCAGCGCGCAAACAATCATTCTGCCCTTATGGGCCCATAAGAGTTTTGCGATGATCGTCACCCGCTTCGCCCCCTCGCCCACCGGTTACCTTCATATCGGCGGCGGCCGCACGGCCCTGTTCAACTGGCTGTATGCCCAGCATCACCAGGGCAAGTTCCTGCTGCGTATCGAGGATACGGACCGTGCCCGGTCCACCGATGCCGCCGTGGAAGCCATCCTGGAGGGCCTGAAATGGCTGGGCCTGGACTGGGATGGCGAGGCGATCAGCCAGTTCGGGCGCAAGGATCGCCATGCCGAAGTGGTGGCGGAAATGCTGGCCAACGGTACCGCCTACCGCTGCTACTGCACCCCGGAAGAGCTGGACGCGATGCGCGAGGCGCAGAAGGCCGCCGGCCAGCAGCCGCGCTACGACGACCGCTGGCGCGACCGCGACCCGTCAGAGGCGCCCGCCGGCATCGCCCCCGCCATCCGCCTGAAGGCCCCGCGTGAGGGCGAGACCTTGGTGAAGGACCATGTGCAGGGCGAAGTGAGGGTGCAGAACAGCCAGCTGGACGATCTGATCCTGCTGCGTTCCGACGGTACACCGACATATCTGCTGGCCGTGGTGGTTGATGACCATGATATGGGCGTCACCCATGTTGTGCGTGGCGACGACCATCTGACCAACACCTTCCGCCAGCTGCAGATCTATAACGCCATGGGCTGGACGGCGCCGGAATTCGCGCATATCCCCCTGATCCACGGGCCGGACGGGGCCAAACTGTCCAAGCGCCATGGCGCGCTGGGCATTGAGGCCTATCGCGATATGGGCTTCCTGCCGGAAACCATGCGCAATTATCTGCTGCGCCTGGGCTGGGGCCATGGCGATGCCGAGATCATTTCCACCGAACAGGCCATTGAATGGTTCTCGCTGGAAGGCATTGGCCGGTCGCCCTCGCGTCTGGATTTCGCCAAGATGGAGAACCTGAACGCGCATTATATCCGTGAGGCGGATGATGCGCGTCTGGTCACCCTGACCACGCCGTTTATCGAGGCCAAGATTGGCCGCGCCCTGTCGGACGTGGAGAAGGACCGGCTGCTGCGCTCCATCCCCGGTTTCAAGCCGCGGGTGAAGACGCTGCTCGAACTGGCCGACGGGTCGCTGTACCTGTTTGCCAGCCGTCCGCTGCCGCTGGATGAAAAGGCCGCAAGCCTGCTGACGCCAGAGGTACGGGGGCAGGTCGGGGCACTGGCTGCCAAGTTCGCCGAGGCCAGTGAATGGAAGGCCGGCACGCTGGAGGCCATCGTCCGCGATTTCGCAGAAGCGAACGGTCTGAAGCTGGGCAAGGTGGCACAGCCGCTGCGCGCCGCCCTGACCGGCACCTCGGTTTCGCCGCCGATTTTCGAGGTCGCGGAAATTCTTGGACGCGAAGAGAGCCTGTCTCGCTTAGAAGATGTCAAAAACCATGGTTAAAAAAGTGCTGTTGCGTTGCACTCGCTGCGGCGCGGCACTAAACTCCGCCCCACTTTCAAAAACGGGGCGATAACCCCAAACGAAACCCTTGAGGACGTGCCGACATGAGCCAGACAACCCACACGGCGGGCGATGGAACCGCCGATACGGTGACCCTGATCGATAACCGGACCGGCAAGAAGCTTGACTTGCCTATCCTGAAGGGCTCGACGGGGCCGGATGTCATCGACATCCGAAAGCTCTACGGAGCCACGGGCTGCTTCACCTACGATCCTGGCTTTACGTCGACGGCGTCCTGCGACTCGGCAATTACCTATATTGATGGTGACGAGGGTGTGCTGCTGCATCGCGGTTACCCGATCAAGCAGTTGGCCGAACATTCCGACTTCATGGAAGTCTGCTATCTGCTGCTGCATGGCGAGTTGCCGAACTTCACGCAGAAGGCGGAATTCGAGGCCACCATCACCCGTCACACGATGGTGCATGAACAACTGTCGCAGTTCTATCGCGGCTTCCGCCGTGACGCGCATCCGATGGCCGTGATGTGCGGCGTCGTCGGCGCCCTGTCGGCCTTCTATCATGACAGCACCGACATCAATGATCCCAAGCAGCGCATGATCGCCTCGCATCGCCTGATTGCGAAGCTGCCGACCATCGCTGCTATGGCGTACAAGTACTCTGTCGGCCAGCCCTTCATGTACCCGCGCAACGACCTGGGTTACGCGGAAAACTTCCTGTACATGACCTTTGGCGTCCCGTGCGAGCCATACAAGGTGAACCCGGTCATCGCCAAAGCGATGGACAAGATCTTCATCCTGCACGCCGATCACGAGCAGAACGCCTCGACCTCTACCGTTCGTCTGGCCGGTTCGTCGGGTGCCAACCCGTTCGCCTGTATCGCCGCCGGTATCGCCAGCCTGTGGGGCCCCGCCCATGGCGGTGCCAACGAGGCTGTGCTGAAGATGCTGGAAGAGATCAAGTCCGTTGATCGCATTCCGGAATTCATTGCCCGCGCCAAGGACAAGAACAGCGGCTTCCGCCTGATGGGCTTCGGCCACCGGGTCTACAAGAACTATGACCCGCGCGCCAAGGTCATGCAGCAGACCTGCATGGAAGTGCTGGCCGACCTGGGGATCAAGGACGATCCGCTGCTGGACATCGCGATGGAGCTGGAAAAGATCGCCCTGTCCGACCCTTACTTCATCGAGAAGAAGCTGTATCCGAACGTCGATTTCTATTCGGGCATCATCCTGAAGGCCATCGGCTTCCCGACCAGCATGTTCACCGTGCTGTTCGCGCTGGCCCGCACCGTTGGCTGGATCAGCCAGTGGCAGGAGATGATCAAGGACCCGGGGCAGAAGATCGGTCGCCCGCGTCAGCTCTACAAGGGCGAGACGCCGCGCAACTTCGTCCCGGTCGAGAAGCGTGGCTGAGCGTAAGCATAGCCAATCCGGTAA
>CALRNG020000074.1:0-11207 GCA_943369495.1 Rhizobium sp. Q54 | reverse complement strand
TCGGCGTAGCTGATGCCCAGCGATGCCGCCTGTTCGGGCAGCAGGGAGGTCGGCGTGAAGCCGGGCTGGGTATTGGTCTCCAGGAAACACAGGCCGCTGACGCCGGGCTTGGCATCATCCCAGCGGAAATCGGTGCGCGACACGCCCGAACAGCCCAGCATATGGTGCGCCAGCAGCGCCAGACGCTTGGCCTCTTCCGTCACGTCCGCCGGGATATCGGCCGGGCAGACATGGACCGACCCGCCATCGGCGTATTTCGCCTCATAATCATAAAAGGCGGTGCGGGGCACGATCTCCGTGACGGCCAGGGCGCGGTCGCCCATGACGCCCACGGTCAGCTCGCGGCCCGGAATGAACTTTTCCACCAGCACCCGGCGGCCATAGACCCAGCTGTCCTCTTCCAGGACCGTGAAATTGTCGCTCTCGCGCACGATGCGCACACCGACGCTGGACCCCTCATCCACGGGCTTCACGACATAGGGCGGGGGCAGGACATGGCCGGCCAGCACCTGTTCCTTGGTGGCGATCACGCCATCGGCCACTGGCATGCCCACCGTGGCCAGGATGCGCTTGGTCAGGGCCTTGTCCATGGCGACGGCGGATGCCATCACGCTGGAATGGGTGTAGGGCACGCCCAGATATTCCAGAACGCCCTGGATCAGCCCATCCTCACCGCCCTTGCCATGCAGGGCGTTGAAAATCACGTCGGGATGCGGGGTCAGGGCTGCGACCAGACCGGCCAGATCGCGCTGCACATCAATGGCGGTAACCTTGTAGCCCTTGCTCTCCAGGGCGTCGGCGATGCGGGACCCGCTGACCAGGGACACCTCCCGCTCGGCAGACCATCCGCCCAACAGGACGGCGACATGCTTCGAACGGTTCTCGGTACCCATCACAACAGACTCCCCCTTGGCCGGCGCGTGGTGACGCGTCGCCATTCCTGCCGGCCTGTCCGGCAATTTCTGCGCTATCGCAAGATGTTGTGTGAGGCAGCCCCAGCCTTCCCACAAGATTCGGTGTAAGCGACGGATTACGGGGCTGCAAGCGCCAAAATGCGGCGTTTTTAAAAAAGCGACTCGGGGCTCTGCGACCTGTTGCAGCCAAGACTCACATTTGTTGGCCAGGGTGGCATTCATGACTCACCCCCGTTCGAACGGGGTAGTCCGATCCGGCGTATCTCCCAGCGCAAATCCACGCCGCTGTTCGCTTTAACGCGCGTCCGGACCTCTTCACCCAGCGATTCGATATCATGGGCGGTCGCGTCGCCCAAATTCAGCAGGAAGTTGCAATGCTTCTCGCTGATCTGCGCCCCGCCGATGGTCAGGCCCCGGCACGCGGCGGCATCGATCAGCTGCCAGGCCTTGTGGCCCTCCGGGTTGGCGAAGGTGGAACCGCCGGTGCGGGCACGCACGGGCTGGCTGTCGGCGCGGGCCTGCTGGATGGCGTCGATACGCGCCTGGATGGCGGCGGGATCGTCGGGCCGGCCCTGAAAGACGGCGCTGGTGAAGATCACATCGTCGGGTACGCCGCAATGGCGGTAGGTCAGGTGTAGGTCATTACGGGTGTAGTGGTGCTTCACGCCGCGCCGGTCGATCCCGGTGGCGGACAGGATAACATCCACCGTCTCCGCGCCATAGGCGCCGCCATTCATGCGCACGGCCCCGCCGATGGTGCCGGGAATGCCCGACAGGAACTCCAGCCCGGCCAGCCCCGCACCCTGCGCTGTCAGCGCGACATTCAGGTCGAGCGCGCCGGCACCGGCGATGATCCGGTCCCCGTCCACCCCCACTTCCGCGAACGAACCGCCCAGCCGGATCACCACACCGGGCACGCCCCCGTCGCGGACCAGCAGGTTGCTGGCCACGCCAATCACGGTCACCGGCACATCGACCGGGCAATGGGCCAGGAAGTAAGACAGGTCATCCTCATCCGCCGGGCGGAACAGGGCCTCGGCCTTGCCGCCCACACGGAACCAGGTGCTGGGGCCCAGTGGCGCATCCGGGGTCAGCCGTCCCCGGATCTCGGGGGCGGCCTCTCGCAACCGGTCGGTCAGCGCCTGTCCATCCAGCACCCGTTCCATGGTCAATCGCCCCCCTTATTCAGGGTGGCCAGCTTGTCCAACTCGCCCGGCAGGGCATTGGCCCATTGCGTGATGGTGCCCGCACCAAGGCAGACCACCATGTCGCCGGGCTTTGCCATCTCGGCGATCAGGCTGGGCAGGGCCGCCGGGCTGGCGAGCGCCGTGACATGGCGGTGGCCGCGCACGCGCAGACCTTCCACCAGATCATTCTTGGAGGCGCCCTCAATGGGCTGTTCACCCGCCGCATAGACATCGGCCACGACCACGGCGTCGGCATCGTTGAAGCAGGTGCAGAATTCCGCGAACAGGCTTTGCAGGCGGGAATAGCGGTGGGGCTGGACCACCGCGATGGTCCGGCCCGTGCCGGCCATGCGCGCGGCCTTCAGCACGGCGGCGATTTCCACGGGATGGTGGCCGTAATCATCGATGACGACGACGCCGTTGCTCTCACCCGTCTTGGTGAAGCGGCGTTTCACGCCCATGAACTTGGCATAGGAGGCGCGGATACTGTCATCGCTGATGCCCAGGCTGATGGCCACCGCGATGGCAGCCAGCGAATTCTGGACATTGTGCAGGCCATACATGGGCAGATGGATGCCCGTGATGGTCCGCGCCTCCGATGCCGCCCGGTCGGACAGCTCGACGTCGTAGTAACAGCCGGATGTATTGGTCTCGATATTGACCGCGCGCACATCGGCCTGCGGGCTGAACCCATAGGTGACGACGCGGCGATCCACGCGGCCCAGCATGGCCTGGACCTCGGGATGGTCGATGCAGAGCGCGGCAAAGCCATAGAAGGGGATGTTCTCGACAAACCGGTCGAAGGCCTTCCGCTCCTCCTCGAACGTCCCGTAATGGTCCAGGTGTTCGGGGTCCATATTGGTGACGATGCCGATGGTGGAGGGCAGCTTGGTGAAGGTGCCGTCGCTTTCATCGGCCTCCACCACCATCCATTCACCGCTGCCCAGCTTGGCGTTGGTACCCAGCGAATTGATGATGCCGCCATTGATGATGGTCGGGTCCATGGCCCCGCCTTCCAGCAAGGCCGCAACCATGCTGGTGGTCGTGGTCTTGCCATGCGTGCCGGCCACCGCGATGGACCATTTCAGGCGCATCAACTCGGCCAGCATTTCGGCCCGGCGCACCACGGGGATCATGCCGGCCCGCGCCGCCACAACCTCGGGATTGTCCTTCTTCACAGCGGAGGAAATGACCAGAACGGCGGCATCACCCAGGTTTTCGCCCCGGTGCCCGATCTCCACCTTGATGCCCAGCTTGCGCAGCCGCTGGACATTATAATTGTCGGCCATGTCGCTGCCCTGCACGGCATAGCCCAGATTGTGCAGCACCTCGGCGATGCCGGACATGCCGATACCGCCGATGCCGACGAAATGCAGGGTCCCGATATTCAGCGGCAAAGCCCGCATGGGTCAAACTCCAAGGCGACGGGTGATGGTGGAATAATCATGGTGCAGGCGCGGAGCGATTTTCTGTTCCACAGGCGAAACAAACCCTGCTTTCAAAGGGCTCTGCGGCTGCGGCAGGCTGAAGCGCCGGCGCGTCAGCCCGTTCAGCAGCAGCGGAAAGGCGCGTTCCAGCTCGGCCAGTGTGGGTTCGGCGGCAAGCTCGGTCATGCTCATGCGGCATCCCCCTTCACCAGAAGATCGACGGCATCGGCCAGACGGTCGGCCGCGTCCGGGATGGCCCAGGTGGCGGCCGCCTTCGCGGCCCCGGTCAGGCGGCCCGGATCGGCCAGGAAAGCGGCCAATTGTTCCGATACCGCAACGGGTGTGAATTCCGGTTGCGGCAGCAGCCAGGCGCCACCTGCCTCCACCAGCGATTTCGCGTTCGCGGTCTGGTGATCATCCATGGCGTACTGGTACGGGACCAGCAGGGAAGGGCGTCCAACCACCGACAATTCCGCCACCGTTCCGGCACCGGAACGGGCGATCATCATATGGCACCCCGCCAGCTTGGCCGGCATATCCTTAAAAAAGGTGGCCAGCTCCGCCTCCACGCCCATCTGGGCGTAAGCCGTGCGGGCCGCCTCGATATTCTCCGCCCGCGCCTGCTGCACGATCTTCAGGCGGTAGCGCACATCCTCGGGCAGCATTTCCACCGCGCGCGGCAGCACCTCCCCAAAGATCGCGGCCCCCTGGCTGCCGCCGGTGACCAGCAGGTTCAGCGGCCCGCCGGCATAGGGCGACGGATAGGGCGCGTCGCGCAGGGCCAGGATGTCGGGGCGGACGGGGTTGCCGGTGCGGACGATGCGCCGCCCATCCACCGGCGGCAGGCCGGCGACGGAAGGGAAGCTGGTGCAGATCATCCGCGCCTTGGCGGCCAGCAAGCGGTTGGCCCGGCCCAGCACGGCATTCTGTTCATGCAGCAGGGTGGGGATGCCCGCGCCTTGCGCCGCGAACACGGTCGGCAGGGACGGATAGCCGCCAAACCCGATCACCAGCGCCGGCTGCAACTGCCGCAGCAGGGACCGCGCCTGCGCGGTACCCACCACCAGTTCCACCACCATGCGCAGCTTGGCCACGATGCCGGGGGCGGAGGTGGCGGCGCGGATACGTTCCACCCGCACATCGGGCAGATTGTCGCCAAAGGCCTTGCCGCGCTTGTCGGTCACCAGAATGACCGAATGCCCGCGCGTGCTCAGCGTGCGGGCAAGGGCCTCTGCCGGGAACATATGGCCGCCGGTACCGCCAGCTGCCAGGATAATGGGGCGCGATGCGGTCATAGCGCCTCTCCCGGTCCAAACCGCTTGCGGGTCAGGGCCAGCACCATGCCCATGCCGATCCCCAGTGCGATCAGGGACGATCCGCCATAGGAAATGAAGGGCAGGGTCATGCCCTTGGTCGGCATCAGATGCAGGGCGGAGCCCATATTGATCAGGGCCTGCAGGCCAAACTGCATGGTCAGGCCGCTGGCGGCCAGCATCACAAACAGGCTCTGATCATTCGATGCGCGGGCAAAGCTGCGCAGAACGACAAAGCCGAACAGGCAGATGATGATCATGCAGGTGATCATCCCCATCTCCTCACCCGCGACGGAGAAGATGAAGTCGGCATGGCTGTCGGGGATGGACATTTTCACGGTGCCCTGACCGGGACCGGTGCCCCAGATGCCGCCCTTTTCAAACGCCTCCAGGGAGCGGGCGACCTGATAATTGTCGCCGGCGGCGGGGTCCAGGAACCGGTCAATACGGCTCTGCACATGCGGGAACAGGAAATAGGCCCCGACCAGACCGCCGATACCCATGACGACACAGGACGCCACAAACACGATGGGCAGGCCCGCCAGGAAGAACTGGCCGAAGAAGATGCAGGTGATGACGAAAGTCTGGCCCAGGTCAGGCTGGCTCATCAGCAGCACGACAATCAACCCGTACAGGCCGATGACGACGGGGATGCCGGGTACATTCTCCTGCGTGCGGTGCAGGGCGAACAGCCAGGCGGTCACCACCGCGAAGGCCGGCTTCAGAAATTCCGACGGCTGCACCGATAGGCCCGGCAGCTGCAACCAGCGCGTGGCACCCTTGATCTCCATTCCGATGAACAGGGTCAGAAACACGCCGAACGCGGCGGCCAGGAACATGATCACGGCCAGGCGCCGTACCCCCTTGGGCGACAGCAGCGAGACGCCGAACATCAGGCCCAGAGAGGGGATCAGGACCAGCAGATGTTTTTCGATGAAGTGGAAACTGTCAGTGCCGATGCGGGTGGCCACGGCGGGGCTGGCCGCCTGGACCAGGACCACGCCGATCGTGGCGATCAGGATCACTGCCGCCATGGTCCAGCGGTCAACCGTCCACCACCAGCGGCCCAGGATCGAATGATCGGTGCGGGAGAATGAAACCATGATCAGACGATCCCCCCATTGGACAAGGCCCGGACACGGGCCGCAAAATCATCGCCGCGCACTTCGAAATTCGGATATTGGTCAAAGCTGGCGCAGGCCGGCGACAGCAGGACGACCGGCGCGTCCCGCCCCTCTTCCTTGGCTTTGGCAAAGGCAGCACTAACGGCGACATCCATGGTGCCGCAGCGCGTATGCGCCACACCCCGCGCCGACAGCCATTCAGCAAACGTCTCGGTCGCATCGCCGATCAGGAAGGCATGCGCCACGGCGGGCATGAAACTGTCCAGCCCGTCCAGGCCCGTCTCCTTGGCCTTGCCGCCCAGGATCCAGTAGATGGGCTGATAGCACGCCAGCGCCTTTGCCGCCGCATCGGCATTGGTGGCCTTGCTGTCATTGATGAAGCGCACGCCATCGATGCTGCCCACCAGGCTCTGACGGTGGGCCAGGCCGGGGAAGGTGCGCAAGCCATCCAGGATGTCGGCATGGCTGATCCCGACGGCACGCGACAGGGCATAGGCGGCGGCGGCATTCTGCCAATTATGCCGGCCCGGCAAGGCGGGCAGGGTGCGCAGGTCTGTGACAGGGTGATGATGCCCGCCCTGGTCATCGACCAGAACCCCGTTCTCCACCCCGATCCCGCCGCTGACGGGGCCTTCGGCGCTGATGCGGATCACCTTACCCGGAAATTCAGCGTCCAGTTCCAGGGCCATTCGGGCGCAGTGCGGATCATCAATGCCGATCACGGCCACCTGCGCGCCCGTCGCCATCCCCTTCTGGAAGATCAGCTTCTTGGCCGCGATATAACCATCCATGCCGCCATGGCGGTCCAGATGGTCGGGCGTGATGTTCAGCAGGACAGCCGCGTCAAAGCCCAACGAGGGCGTGATTTCCAGCTGATAGCTGGACATTTCCAGGACATAGACCCCGTCAGCCCCCAGCGCTTCGAAGGACAGGGCCGGAATGCCCAGATTGCCGCCCACCTGTGTCGGGCGGCCCGTGCCCGCGATGATATGGGCCACCAGCGAGGTGGTGGTGGATTTGCCATTGGTGCCGGTGATGCCGACATAGGTGGCCTTGGGGCATGCCTGACGCAGCAGTTCAATATCGCTGATGATCGGCACGCCGGCTTCCTTGGCCTTGGCCGCGATGGGGTTGGGCGTGGGATAGGTGTGCGGGATGCCGGGCGACAGGACCAGGGCGTCGATGCCGATGAAATCCGCCTCATGCAGGTTGGTCAGGTCAATCCCGGACTCGGCTGCCGCCTTCTGCCCGCCGGCCCCATCGTCCCAGGCCAGAAGATTGGCCCCGGCCGCCTTCAGGGCGCGCGCCGCCGTCAGGCCCGACCGTGCCAGACCCATCACCGCGATCCTGCGACCTTTCAGATGGCCAAGATCAATCATTCCAACCCTCAACGCAGCTTCAAGGTAGACAGGCCGACCAGCGCCAGGATGACGGCGATGATCCAGAACCGGATAACGACGGTCGGTTCCGACCAGCCCTTCTTTTCAAAGTGATGGTGGATCGGGGCCATGCGGAACACGCGCTTGCCGGTCAGCTTGAACGAGGCCACCTGGATCATCACCGACAGCGCCTCCAGCACGAACAAGCCGCCGACAATGGCCAGCACCAGTTCATGCTTGGTGATCACGGAGATGGCACCCAGCGCCCCACCGACCGACAGCGAGCCGGTATCGCCCATGAACACCATGGCCGGCGGCGCGTTGAACCACAGGAAGCCGAGACCGGCCCCGACCAGCGCACCGCAGAACACGGCCAGTTCGCCCGTGCCCGGCACATGGTGGATGCCCAGATAGTTGGAGAAGATGGCATTGCCCGACAGATACGCGATCAGGCCGAAGCAAGCCGCCGCGATCATGATCGGCACCGTCGCCAGCCCATCCAGCCCGTCCGTCAGGTTCACGGCATGGGAAGAGCCGATGATGACGACGATGGCAAACGGCACATAGAACCAGCCAAGGCTGATCAGCAGATCCTTGAAGAAGGGCAGGGCCAGCCCTGTGCCCATCTCCCACGGCGTCACCATCAGGTACCAGCCGGTGGCAACGGCGGCGACCACAAGGGTGGCCACCAGCTTCACCTTGGACGACAGGCCCTTGGTATTGCGCTTGGTCAGTTTCAGATAATCATCGCCAAACCCGACCAGACCGAAGCCGACCGTGACCAGCAGCACGATCCAGGTATAGGTGTTGGTCAGATCGACCCACAGCAATGTGGAGACGATGACGGCGATCATGATCATCAGGCCGCCCATGGTGGGCGTGCCCTTCTTCTTCAGATGCGTTTCCGGCCCGTCGGTGCGGATCGGCTGACCCTCACCCTGCTTGGATTTCAGCCAGCGGATGACGCGCGGACCGATGACAAAACTGATGATCAGCGCCGTCATCACGGCCCCGCCCGTCCGGAACGTGATGTACCGGAACAGGTTGAAGATCTGGAATTCGTCCGCCAGGGGATAGAGCAGGTTATACAGCATCGTTGTCTCTCGGTTGCTCCGCCGCCTTGTTCCCGGCGGTCGTCCCTTGCGGGTTATTGTCCTGTTGCGCGCGGTTCAGCGCCTTCAGCGCGTCGACCACCAGCGCCATGCGGCTGCCGGCGGACCCTTTCACCATCACGGCGTCGCCTTGTTTCACGGCGGCGGTGACGATGGGGGCCAGGGTGGCGCTGTCGGGGGCGTGCGCGCCGCGCTTGTCGGCGGGCAATGCGTCAAACAGATGGCGCATCTGGGGACCGCAGCAGAAAACCAGATCGGTGCCAGCCGCCACAAAGGCCGGGGCCAGGCCGGCATGCATGGTGGGCGCGTGGTCGCCCAACTCTCGCATGTCGCCCAGAACGGCGATGCGCCGCCCCCCGGACCCCAGCGCGGCTGCCCCCAGCACACCGGCGGCGGCGGCCACGGAGACGGGGGAGGCGTTATAGCTTTCATCGATCAGGGTGAAGGTGCCGCCCTCCACCTCGATCTCCCGCCGCTGCCCGCGTCCCTTGATGGGGGCCAGACCGGCCAGCGCCTCGGCGGCATTCTCCACATCCCCGCCCGCCGCCTTCACGGCCAGCAGGACGGCCAGCGAATTGACGGCGTGGTGCTTGCCCGGCAGAGGGATGGTGTAGGTGACGTCGATCCCGTCGATGCGGGCCGTGACGACGCCATGGTCGGCGTGCGGCTCATACTTCAACAGCCGCCCATCCGCGCCGTCCTGCGTGCCAAACGAAAGGATGCGCGTCAGCCCCTGCGTGCGGGCGGCGGCCAGAAGCCGGGCATAATGGGCATTGTCGCGCGGCAGGATGGCCGTGCCCGACGCGTCCATGCCTTCGAAAATCTCCGCCTTGGCGTCGGCAATCTGCTCGACCCCGGCAAAGAACTCGATATGCACGGCCTCCACCGTCGTGATGATGGCGATGTCGGGCCGCACCATGCGCGACAGGGGACCGATCTCGCCTGCATGGTTCATGCCCAGTTCGAACACGCCGAACCGGCTGTCGGCGGGAAAGCGCGACAGGGACAGCGGCACACCCCAATGGTTATTGAGCGACCCGACGGTCGCGAAGGTCTTGCCCTGGCTGTCGAGCGCGACCTTCAGCGCCTCCTTGGTGCCCGTCTTGCCGACCGATCCGGTGACAGCGATGATCTTGCCGCCCGCCCGCACCCGGCCCATGCGGCCCAGGTCCTGCAGGGCCAGCATCGTGTCATCCACCTTGATCAGGCGGGCATCGCCCTCCAGGCCCTTGGGGATCTCAGCCACGATGGCGCCGGCGGCCCCCTGGTTCAGGGCCCGGGCGACAAAGGCATGGCCGTCGAAATTGGGTCCTTTCAGCGGGATGAACAGGTCGCCCTTGGCGATGGTGCGGCTGTCGATGGACACGCCCGTGACGGTCCAGGCAGCATCGCCCAGCGCCTTGCCATTGCAGGCCGCCGCCACTTCCTTGCCCGTCCACAGGACGTCTGACATCCCACACCCACCCTTCAAGAACCTACCAAACCCAACCTTACAGACCCGCCACCACCTGCCGGGCCACACTGGCATCGTCAAAGGGACGGACCTCGGTCCCCACGATCTGCCCCTGTTCGTGTCCCTTACCGGCGATGATCAGCACATCGCCGGGACCCAGTTCGCCGATGGCAACCGCGATGGCCTTGGCCCGGTCATCCACTTCCAACGCACCGGGGCAGGCCGCCATGATCGATGCCCGGATCGTCGACGGCACCTCGCTGCGCGGATTGTCGTCTGTGACGATGCAGCGGTCGGCCAGACGGGCCGCGATGGCGCCCATCATGGGCCGCTTGCCCTTATCCCGGTCACCGCCACAGCCGAACACGACCGACAGTTTGCCATGCGTGTGGGGCCGCGCCGCGTGCAGCACCGTCTCCAACCCGTCCGGCGTATGGGCGTAATCCACATAGACCGCCGCGCCGTTTGCGAGGGTTGCAACCATCTCAAGCCGGCCCCGCACGCCGGCCAGGACCGACAGTTGGTCCGCGGCCTTGTCCGCATCTTCGCCGGTGCCGATGGCCAGACCCAGGGCGCACAGCGCGTTCCACACCTGGAACCGCCCAACCAACGGCATCTCCACCGTCCGGCGACGCCCGAAAATCTCCAGCTCCAGCCGCTGACCATGGGGCAGGGGCGTCACCTCGATGACGCGCAGTTCTCGGCCCGCTTCGCCAAAGCCGATGACCGTTTGCTTGCGGGCATGGGCGCAGGCCGCGATCTGGTCGAATTCGGGGATATCGGCATTGATGACGGCGGTGGCGCCCTTGGGCATCACGCGGTCGAACAGCATCAGCTTGGCCTTCAGATAGGCCTCCATGGTGCCATGATAATCCAGATGGTCGCGCGTCAGGTTGGTGAAGCCGGCTGCCGAGACCAGCACCCCGTCCAGGCGGTACTGATCCAGCCCATGGCTGGACGCTTCCAGCGCCAGATGCGTGACGCCGGCCTTGGCCACATCGGCCAGGGTGGCGTGCAGGGCAACCGGGTCGGGCGTGGTCAGGCTGTCGCTGGCCGGAAATCCCTCGGCCACCAGACCCAGCGTGCCCATGGCCCCGGCCTTATGGCCAAGACCCGCCCAGATCTGGCGGGTGAACTGCGCCGTGCTGGTCTTGCCGTTGGTGCCCGTGACGGCGGCGATCTTCTGCGGCTGTTCGCCGGAAAACGACGCGGCCAGCAGGGCAAGACGCCGGCGGGGATTGGCATCCTCGATTAGGGTCACATGCCCGGCGCCTGCGGGCAGGCTGGTGCCCTTCGGT
>CALRNG020000073.1:0-11240 GCA_943369495.1 Rhizobium sp. Q54 | reverse complement strand
TGTTCGCGGTTCTGGACGGGTTCGATGCCACCGACCCGGCCAGTGCCGCCGCCCCGGATTTGCCCGCCGCGCGCCCCAGGCGGCCCCGCGTCGCCCTGGCCGGCGGTTACTTCAACCAGTGCCTGGAACCGGCGGTGACCATGGCCCTGACTGATATGGCGCGACGGTTGAATGCGGTCGGGTTGATCGATCTGCCGCTGGCGGCGGAGGCGCGGGCCGCGGCCTATGTCCTGACGGCTGCACAGGGCGCCTGTGCCAACCGCACCGAACTGACCGCCGATTATGCCAGCATGGACCCGGCCTGCCGCGCGCGGCTGGCGGCGGGCCTTGCTGTGCCCTATGAGTGGGTGGACCGCGCGCAGCGGCTTCGCCGGCACTATGCCCGCCGTCTGGCTTCCATCTTTGCC
The DNA here is from genome assembly GCA_943369495.1 of Rhizobium sp. Q54. Lineage (GTDB taxonomy): Bacteria > Pseudomonadota > Alphaproteobacteria > Azospirillales > Azospirillaceae > Niveispirillum. The sequence continues at coordinate 10,833 of CALRNG020000073.1, read as the reverse complement.
GATATCGACATCATCCTGGCGCCCGCCGTGCCCTGTCTGGCGCCGTCCATCGATCAGCAGGAATTGCGGCTGGGCGATACAGTGCTGCCCATGCGGGCCGCGCTGGGCCTGTTCACGCAGCCCATTTCCTTTGCCGGATTGCCGGTGCTGACGGTACCGGTGGATACGGTGGGCGGTCTTCCCACTGGCATGCAGCTGATCGCGGCACCCTGGCGGGAGGATTTGCTGTTCGCCGCCGCCCGCCTATTGCTGTGACTGCGGCAGGCGGACCACCAGCCCGTCCAGCGCCGCGCTTATCGTGATCTGACAGGACAGGCGGGCGGTCGGACCGGGTTCGGTGACATAATCCAGCAAGTCCACCTCTGCGCCCGCCGCTGGCGGCAGCGCGCCCATCCAGGCCGGATCAACATGGACATGGCAGGTGGCGCAAGCGCAGGCCCCACCGCATTCGGCCAGGATTTCCTCAATCCCCGCGCCGCGCGCCGCCTCCATCAGGGTTTCGCCCTCGCTGACATTCAGGGTTCGGGTATGCCCGTCGCAGCTGATGAACGTGATGCGTGGCATGGTTCGAGCACTCCGGTTGATGGCGATATCCTGACTTGCCACCCGGCAGAGCGCGCTTGAAGAGGATCTGCCATGGCGGGGGACAGATGGCTGCGTGATCGCGTCGGGTACTGCCGGAACGCGTTAGAGCGCTCCCCGGTCGGCCCCGTACAGTGCCCTGGTCGCCGCCCCCCCTTTTTTCGCGCGGCCCACCTCCGACAGGATGGACATGATGGCAGAGACGATATCGCCCAACCCCTATCGACCCGGCTTAATTCCCGCGAATTACGATGGTCCGATCGACCATACCGACCTGCGCGAGGGCGTGTTCGAGCGGGTGCTGGAACGGTTCGGCTTCAGCGACCGACCGGAACCGACGCGGGAAACGCTGGACCGGGTCATGAAAGAATGGGCGCGCCGTGTCGGCTATGACAATGTCCAGAAGCGCATCCATATCGCGCAGGAACGCACGGGTGCCTTTCCGGTCCAGGACCCCAACGATTTCTTCGAAGGTTTCCTGCGCCATGGGACGTCCGGCGGCTGCTGGCCGTCATCGGAGGCGCTCTTCGGCCTGCTGCGGCTGATCGGGTTCCAGGCCCAGCGCATTGCCGGCACCATGCCGGAAGTGCCCGATCCGATGAGCCCAGCCCACGGGGCTGTGGATGTGCATATCGAGGGGCGGCTGTTCCGGGCCGATCCGTCGCTGGGCGCGGAGGCGGCGCTGGAACTGATCGACGGCGTGGCCACGGCCCAGGACAGCCCCGCCCATGGCATCTGGTCGCCGGGTGATGGCAGCGTGGGCTGGCGGCCTGGCCATTCCCGCAATCCGCTGACGGTCGTGATCTGGCTGCGGGGGTTGAGTGGTGCCTTCTTTGCCTATCGCAACGAGGCGACCAAACGTTTCAGCATCTTCAACAACGCGCTCTACATCCGCAAGAACCGCGATGACGGGGTGTGGACCTATGGCCGGGGCAAGTTGTGCAAGGTCGACGCGGCGGGTGTCCTGACGGCTACCGACGTGGATCAAGCCGACCTGCCGGCCCTGCTGGTGGAAAGGTTCGGCCTGTCAGCGGAAATCGTGGACCAGATGCCCCGGCAGGACGCCGTGGGCAGCAATTTCTGAGCCGTCAGTTGCGATGACTGCGCAGGGTTTCGCAGGGCTTGATCCCGTAGCGGCGGCGGTAAAGGCTGGCGAAATGCGACAGGTGCTGAAAGCCGATGCGGTTGGCGACATCGGTCACCGTCGTCGTGGCCCGCGCCGCCGTCAGCTCCTCATGCGCCCGTTCCAGCCGCAGGTTGGTAAAATAGGCCATGGGGCTGGCACCCCGGAATTCGCGAAAGCCATTGGTCAGCGACCTGGGGCTGACGCCGACATGGTCGGCCAGATCGGCCAGGGTGAGGGGCTGCTGGATGTTGGCCAGCATGAATTCCTCCGCCCGCTTCACATAACGCGGTGCTGCTGGCGACAGTGGGCGGTTCACCAGTTCCTGATGCGAACCGGGCTGACCCATGAGCAATGTCGTCATCAGCAGGCCCGCCAATTGCCCGGCCCCGGCCCGGCTGGACCACAATCCGTCGGGCTGCCGGCTGTCCTGGTCGATGAAATTCAACAGCGACAGCCAGCGCATGCCCTGGGGGGTGCTGTGATCCAGCTCCGGTTCGAATTCAATCTCACGCTGTACGGGCAGTCCGGTCATGGTTTGGAAATGCTGGTTGAGAGCCTGCTTGTCGATACGCACGGCCAGCACGCGGCTGTCAGGACGCCAGCGGAAGCGTGTGGGGCGGGATGGGGAGCACAGTACCGTGCGGCCGCTGGCAGCCACGATCTCCTTGCTGCGGTACTGGATGCCGCATTCGCCCTCCAGATTCATGTGCAACAGGTGGAAATCGTGCATGGGGCCCGGCTCCACCACCATGTTCGACCCGTAATGCAGATAGATCAGCGAGACATCCGCCAGCTTCAGGCAGTTCAGGCGTGTCTTATGGTCCCGCGTCCGGTCCAGACAGCGCATGTCGTGCTTCTTCAGCACCTTGGCCACCGTGGTCTGCGCACTGTCCAGGTCATAGGTGTCGAGCAGGGTGGAGGATTGAAGGGGAATGTCTGGGATCGCGTGCATCTCTGTCCCCGCCTGTCGCCATGGCCACCCCGTCCGCCGGTTCTTACGGTCGTTGCTGCGGTTCCGGTCCGGGCCGGCAGAGGGCATGTGAAGATGGTCAAGATAATAGCTTTGTTACAAAGCAATGTAAACATCAGATAATCGTCATAAGCGTGGAGGCATGGATGATGGAGCATGGCACCGGGCCGGTCGTGGTGACCGGGGCAGGGCAGGCGGCGGCGCAGCTGGCGCACTCGCTGCGTCAGGGCGGATATGCTTGGCCGATTGTGCTGATCGGGAATGAACCGACGCCGCCCTATGAACGCCCGCCTTTGACAAAGGATTATCTGGCCGGCAAGCGGGAGGCGGCACGGCTGCTGCTGCGCAAGCCGGAATTCTGGGCAGAGCGCGGCGTGGAGATGCGGTTGGGCCAGGCCGTCACCGCCGTAGACCGTGCGCGACGCTTTGTGAGGCTGGAGGGTGGAGAGACTGTTGCCTATGGCACCCTGGTCTGGGCGGCGGGGGGGCGACCCCGCCGCCTGTCCTGTCCCGGTGCGGCACAGCAGGGGGTGCATTACGTGCGTTCGGTGGCGGATATCGACCGGATCAAGGCCGATCTTACCGAAGCCGGGCAACGGGTGGTCATTATCGGCGGCGGCTATATCGGGTTGGAAGCGGCGGCAGTGCTGCGCGGCATGGGGCATGGCGTCACGATCCTGGAGATGCAGGACCGGCTGCTGGCCCGTGTGACGTCTCCGGTCGTTTCCGCTTTCTTCTTGGACCTGCACAGGCGCCACGGTGTGGAGATACGGCTGGCCACGGGTGTCGTGGAACTGACGGGACGGGACGGGCGGACCACGGGGGTGGCCTTGTCCAGCGGCGATACCATACCGGCTGATCTGGTCATTGTCGGCATCGGCATCATCCCCAATGTCGAGCCGCTGCGGGAGGCGGGCCTGGATTGCCCCAACGGGGTGCGGGTGGACGCATTCTGCCGGACGGTCGATCCGCATGTCATGGCCATGGGCGACTGCGCCCTGCATCCCAACGATCATGCCGAGGCGGAAATCCGCCTGGAATCGGTGCAGAACGCCATCGACCAGGCCAAGACAGTGGCGGAGGGCATGTTGGGCCGGCCACAGCCCTATACCGCACTGCCATGGTTCTGGTCGGACCAGTATGGGGTGAAGATGCAGACGGCAGGGCTTTGTGGCGATTATGACCGCCTCATCGTGCGGGGGCGGGCCGGGGCGACACCCCTGACCATCGGCTATCTGAAACAGGGGCGGTTGATCGCACTGGATTGCCTGGGCGCGCCAAAGGATTTCATGCAGGGTCGAACGCTGGTGACTGCCCGGGCCAGGGTCGACCCGGACAGGCTTGCCGATCCGCAGGTGGATTTGCCGGCAACAATCCTGCCCTGACCATAGTATGCCGAAGAGGAAACCATGTCAGCCTGTCTTCACTGCGATCTGCTCGACGACCCGATACAGACCATCGTCGCGGCCGGGCGTCCTGATACTTACTCGTGCCACCGTAGGCTCGGCGCTGCTTCACGATTTCGCCATGGCCCCGCCCAATGGGTATGGGACAGGAATTGGGGAGGAACGGCTGAGCCTGTCCAGCGGATAGCGCCACCGCCTCGCTCTGGTGCGGGCATTTCTAACAGGCTGAGGAAAATCCATGGGTGCGGCCCCTTTCCCCACCGGTCAGCGTCATTTGACGGGTTTGGCGCGAGGTTACGGGCCGCATTTGCGGCCAATTTGCCGGTTTCCGCCGATTTGAGGCGGAGTCCGGGTGTGATCATGCCGCGCGCATAAGCTTGGGCATCCTGATCAGGTTGTAGGCGGCAGCGTTGAGAGCAAAGACCCAATCGATGCGGTTGGTGCCCTTGTGGCGGGTTTTGCGCAAGCCGGCAGCGGTCCTGATCCAGCCGAACAGCTCCTCGATACGCTTGCGGGCGCGCATTCGGCCGTGCCGGTGGCCTGGGTCACCGTGGCCCCCACCACCAGCCCGTTGCGGTTCTCCATCAGCACATGGCCCATGAAGGTCAGGCGCGAGGGCTGGCCGTCGGCCTTGCGGTATAGTTTGGCGTCGGGGTCAGTGGTGGAGGCATGGGTCTAGTTCGACCGCTTCTCGCCCCGGTCCCGGCGGCTCGTCACCGCCCTCCTTGGGCCGGAAGCTCTTCATCGATGCCCAGGCGTCCAGCAGTGTGCTATCCACCGAGAAATGCTCGTCCGACAAAAGGTTGCGGGCACGGGCCTGCGCCACCACCGCCGCCCGAAGCTTCGCCGCGACATCACTCGCCAGCAGACGGTCCCGGTTCTTGGTGAACACCGTCACGTCCCAGATCGCCGCATCCATCGACAGGCCCGCGAACCACCGGAACAGCAGATTATAGTCCATCTGCATCATCCTCCGGCAGGGCACCGACGGGCGAAAGGCCGGGTCCCATTAAATGGAAATCTAATTCTATATTCCCTAAAATTGACCATACGCTATTGTTTTCTTTCACATTGTGGTTTCCTGCGTACCGTGCCAGGCGACAGATGACACTCTGTATACTGTATTAACCATGGATATAGTGGTATGTTTAGGCGCCGACATTAAGGGTAGATACGGATGCAGAACCTCTCTGGGTTGCTTGGGGCGGCGGAACATTACCGGCGGGATAAACCACATCGCCATGCCGTCATTCTCGACCTGTCCGGATTACTGCATATCGATGAGCCGGTTTTCCGGCGCACCCTGCGCCGCTGGCTGGTGGGTGATGAGAAGCCGGCGGCCGATGGCGCGAATGTCATTCTGTTCGATACTGGCAAGGACAAACTGGTCCTGTCCATTCCCGACAGCCTGCTGACGGAACGCCGTCAGGCCCTGGGCAGGGTGGCGGAGGCGTTGGCGTCCCATCACCGCGGGGAGTTGCGGACCGCATGGTTCGATCTGTCGCGCGAGGCTGATGGCTTCGCCGATGCGGTGCGCAATCTGGTCGAACAGATTGGCAGTGAACAATATCCAGATGCCCCGCCGGCAGCCGACGCCCTGGACAAATTCATGGAGATGGAGCGCACGCTGCACGCGGTCGACCTTTCCTCCCTGCTGCGTGAACAGATCATCTTCCGGCTGGATGACGAGCAGGGGCTGGTCCCTGCCATGGTCGAGCGGACCGTTTCCATCGAGGCGCTGGACCGACTGTTCGCCACCCATATGCGGCGTGAGCCCTGGCTGTTCGATCAGGCCACCGCGTTGCTGGACCGCCGCATGCTGTATGATCTGCTGCGGGACGATGCCGTCCACACCCTGCCCATCGCCGTGAAGCTGCATGCTGCCACCGTGGCAGGAGAGGAATTCCGCGAGATGACGGCGCGGTTCCCGGCCCGGCTGCATGGCAAGCTGGTGGTGGAGATGACCTTCCTGGAATGGGTCGCAGACCGGGAGCTGTACCGAAAGGCCATCATGCAGGCGAAGGCCGATGAGGTCGCGGTTGCCGTCGACCATGTCCCGGCCTTGGCGCCATCGGATACCGAACTGCCGGTGGTGGACTGGTACCGCATCCCTTGGCTGGGGGAGGATGGGGCGCCGGTGGACCTGTCGGGCGGCATCACCTGGCTGGGACCGATTGCCCGTTCGCGCTGCATCCTGACCCGGTGCCGGGAAGATCAGGCGCTGGAGGATGCCCGTACGCTTGGCTTTCGCTATGTCGAGGGTCCGGCTGCCACCCGCGCTTATCATGATGGGCTGAAGGTCGGTGACGATCAGCGCCGGGACCGCACGGCACCCGGTCCCGGACAGACGAATAACCTTGGCGTGGAACCGCCGGACGAACCGGTCAAACCATCCTCTTGGTGGTCACGGCTGTTCGGTCGCAGCGGTCGATCCGGCGGCTGACCGTAAGTTACCGCGTTGCCGTACTGGCGGTTACGGCATCGGTATCGACCACGATTTCCACCCGCCGGTTTTCCGCCCGCCGCGCCGGATCGCCGGTGACCGGACGGCTGTCGGCAAGGCCAAGGGCCCCCAGCCGGGCAGGGGAAATGCCCATGCCCGCCAGGGCACGCACCACCGCCGCCGCACGGGCCGCCGACAATTCCCAGTTGGAGGGGAAGCGGATGGTGCTGATCGCCAGATCATCGCTATGCCCCTCCACCGTGATGCTGCCCGGCAGGCTGACCAGCGAGGGCGACAGTGTGCGCAGCAGGTCGATCGCCGCCGGCTGCAATGTTGCCGAGCCTGACGCGAACAGGATGCGCTCACGTACCACGATGGTGACTTTGCGTTCCGTGGCGCTGATATCGACCTCCGGCGGCAGCCCCAGCGCCTCCAAACGGTCCAGCCATTGCTTGTTGCCAGGCGTCAGCGACGGGGGGGCGGGCAGGCCCGGCGATGTCGGCAGGGGTGCTGCGGGTGCCGCAGGTCGGGTGGGTTCCGGTACCGTCTGGACGGGTGGTGCCTGAACCGGCACATCCTGTTGCAGCGCTTCTGTCACCGCCGTGGCTGCGGCACGTTCGGCCTCATTGGGGGCGGAAAGGCGCCCATCCATCCCCATAATAGCCAGCATGCCCAGGAACACGGTCATCAGCACTGTGACCATGTCCATGTAGCTGATCACCCATTCCTCGCTCTCCTCTGCGGGTTCGGTGGAACGGGCGCTGACGGTGCGGTTCCAGCGTGCCGCGACGCGCGCCCGGTCGGCGTCCCGTCGGGGCGCGGCGGTGGGGCGGCGTTCCGGCTCAGCGGCCACGACCCACCTCCTCATGCACATCCATCAGGTAGGTGGCCAGGGTTTCCTGGATGATGGAGGGGGAGCGGTTCAGATGCGCCAGCACCACCCCTTCCAGCAGGATGTTCAGTTGCGCCACATGCTCCGTCGTCCGCTGTTCCAACTTGATGGCCAGTGGCTTGAACACCAGATTGGCCAGGATCAGACCATAGAGCGTGGCCAGCATCGCGATGGCCATGGACGATCCGATCAGGCCGATATCGCCGCTGCCCAGTTGCTTCAGCATGCCGACCATGCCGGCCAGCGTGCCCAGCAGGCCGAAGGCCGGGGCGAAGGATGCCAGCACGCGGAAGAACCGCGACTGGGCCTGTTCCGCCTCCGCCTGTTTCTGGATACGCCAGTTCATGACATGCATGACGTCGTCCAGCGACGCGCCATCGACCACCATTTGCAGGCCCAACTTCAGAAAGGGGCTGCTGACCTTGCGAACCCGTTCATCGGCGGCGGCGATCTGCTTGCCATACAGCAGCTTGGACACGTCCAGCAGGTCGGCGACCTCCCGCTCCAGGCCGCCCGTTCCCCGAAAGACGGCGGCAATGGCGGCAATGGCGGCCCGGATTTCATCGCCCCGGAAGGCCAGAAGCGCCACACAGATCACACCGCCCCCGACGATCACCAACCCTTCCTCATTATAGAAGAAACGGGCATCGCCGCTGGCATGGGTCACGAACCAGAGAAGGCCGATCGTGGCGAAGATGCCCAGGACGGAAGTCAGGATGAAACGGGAGGAGCCTGAACGGGCCATCAGCGGGAAACCATAAAAATTAACCTGCGAAACGAATATCACCGTATGCGATCAGCAACCATGATTCATCTCAATGTTGCAGCGCCCGCCGGCCTGCCCAAAGATCGGCGATCTCCTGGCTGATACCATCCTGGCGCGCCATGGAGAGTTGTACCGATAGCGACGCGCAACGGTCGCGGATACGTTCCCTGGCCCCCGTCAGGGTTGCCAGTCGGGCCATCTGTTCGGCGATATGATTGGCCAGCAGCAGGCGCAGCAGCCGCGCCACGCGATCCTGCCGACCCGCCGCAGCCAGCAGGTCCGGGTCCGGTATCTGCGTCAACAGGTCATAACGGCCCGCCCGACGGGGAAGCGCGGGCAGGTCGGTGCGCACAATCTCATGCCCCTGCGGCGACAGCACGGCGATGCTGGCACTGGCCGGCAGGTTGCGGGCCAGAGACGCGGCCAGGGCCGGCAGGGCATCAACGCTGGTCGAAGCCGCCCTGACCTCCCCCACGGGCCAGCGTCGGGCACGCAAGGCCGCCTCCATGCGCGCGCCGACAACCAACGCTTGCCACCCGTTGGGAACCGCCGCCGCGATGCGCCCGGCCAGCCCGCCGGTGAAACCACCTTCGGGCCCCAGTACCAGTGTCACTGTGCCCGCTGCCGCTGCCGGTTCGGGGTCCAGCAGGCCCATGACATGCGCCGCTTCACCCGCATAGGCGTCAAGGGCGGGCAGAAGGGACAAGGCCTTCTGCTGCTTGGCCGCCGTCAGGGAGCGCAGCGCCTCCACCACGCCCAGAAGGGCGTTCAGCGTTGAAAGCCGGTATTCAAGGGCCGCCACACTCATCCGGTTGCGTCCTTGGCCTTGGCGATGATCCGGCGCAGGGCGTCTAGGTCGGTGGGGTCCGTGCCATCCACATGGGCCGCGATGGCATCGCGCACCCGTTCCACGGCGGCCAGATCCAGCCCGTCCGTCAGGTTCTCCTCATGGGCCAGGAGCAGGGCCACCTCTGCGCCTAAGCTGCGCGGCCGGCCCTGCCGCTGTGCCAGCAGCAGGCGCAGCCGCCGTCCCCTTTCCACGGTCTGGCGCGTGCGCTCGTCCACCAGCCCGCCAAAGCGGGTGAAGGCCTCCAGTTCCAGAAACTGCGCATATTCCAGCTTCAGCTGTTCGGCCAGTTGGCGCAGCACCTTGGGCTGGGTCCGAGCCCCCACCCGGCTGACGGAACGACCGACATCCACGGCGGGGCGCTGGCCCGACTGGAACTGCCTTGCATCCAGAACGATCTGCCCGTCGGTGATGGAAATCAGATTGGTGGGAATATAGGCGGACAGGTTACCCGCCTGCGTCTCCACCACCGGCAGGCAGGTCAGCGACCCGCCCCCCGCGGCCGCCGACAATTTCGCCGACCGTTCCAGCAACCGCGCATGCAGATGGAAAATATCGCCGGGAAAGGCTTCGCGGCCCGGCGGGCGTTGCAGAAGCAGGCTGATCTGGCGGTGCATGGCCGCGTGCTTGGACAGGTCATCCAGCACCAGCAGGGCATGCCGGCCGGTGTCGCGGAAGAACTCGGCCATGGTCATGGCGGCGAAGGGGGCGATCCATTGCAATCCCGGGGCGGCATCGGGCGCGGCGACGATGACAATCGCGCGCTCCATCAATCCCGCCATCTTCAAGCTGGTGATAACGTCGGCGACCGCCGATGCGCGCTGACCAATGGCGCAGTAGATGGGGATGATGTTGGTCCGCGCCTGGGCCAGCATGGCGTCGACGGCGATACTGGTCTTGCCGGTCGCCCTGTCGCCCACGATCAATTCACGCTGCCCCCGGCCAATCGGGTACAGCGCGTCGATAATGGTGGTCCCGGTCGGCAAGGTCTCCGCCACCGTACCCCGATCGGTCAGGGCCGGGGCCGCCCGTTCGACCGGGTCCATCCGGTCGGGTGCTGGGTCTTTGCCGCCGTCAAGCGCCCGGCCCATCGGATCGATGACCCGCCCCAGCAGGCTGTCGCCCACCGGCACGCGCAGAACGCCGTCAGCCACGGATACAGGATCGCCGGCCTTGATGGCATTGCCATCGCCCAGCAGCAGACAGCCCAGCCGGTCCTGATCCAGGTCCAGCACCAGACCGGGTACGCCGCCGGGCAGGGTCAACATCCCGTCAGCCGGGGCGTTGTCCAGTCCGCTAATCAGGGCGATGCCGTCACCAATATGGCTGACGCGACCGCGTTGCCGCCAGCCGGGCGGCGGCAATGGATCGTCCCGCAGCCGGCCCAGCTGTCGCCCCGTCCATTCCGCCAGTGCCAGGGAGAGCGTGTCGGTCATCCTTGCAGTCCCTCACGCGCCGTCGTCAGCGCGGCACGCCAGCTATGGTCGATCAGGTGATGCGGGGCGGACAGTTCCACCCCGGCAATCAGGTCCGGATCGATCACCCATTCCACCCGATCCGACGGCAGCAAGGACAGCAGCGCCTCACGTCGCTCATTCGGCCAGGGGCGCGCGATGGTCAGGGTCAGCGGTCCATCGACGCCCAGCAGCGCGGCCTTGCGGTCCGCCTCCATGCCGGACAGGTCCGACATGAGAGCGGCGGCGAAGATTGTATCCGCCATCTCCGGCTGCGTATCGGTCAGCAGACGCCGGGCCAGGGACAGGGCCAGATCGCCTGCCTGCATTGTCAGTTCCGCTTCGGC
>CALRNG020000072.1:0-11266 GCA_943369495.1 Rhizobium sp. Q54 | reverse complement strand
AAGGAGTACTTGCAGCAAGGTACCACGGCGATGACCTACCTGCAGGCCGACTATACCCAGCGGGTGGCCACCGACACCTATGCCCGCGTCTATGGCGGGTATCTGGAGGAGATGTTCGGGGGTGTCGGCGGCGAGGTGATGTACAAGCCGTTCGGCAAGGAATGGGGCATTGGGCTGGACGTGGCCTGGGCCAAACAGCGCGACTATGACCAATGGTTCAAGTTCCGGCCCTATGATGTCGTGACCGGTCACCTGACCGGCTATTATCATTACGAGCCGCTGGGCGTTGACGCCAATGTGAAGGTCGGGCGCTATCTGGCCGGCGATGAGGGCGCGACGTTCGAATTGTCCCGCACGTTCGACAGCGGTATTACGGTCGGTGCCTTTGCCACCTTCACCAACGTGTCGCCGGAGAAGTTCGGTGAAGGGCGCTTTGACAAGGGCATTTACTTCATCATTCCGCTGGACAATCTCTATGTGAAGTCCACCCGGGGCAGCCTGGGTTGGCTGTGGCGGCCGCTAACGCGCGATGGTGGCCAGACGCTCAGTACCCGCCGGCCGCTGATTGGTCAGGTGAATGCGGCTGATGGCGCTGCGCTGCGGCGCGATTGGAACCTGTTGATGGATTGATGGCGTTGCCTGATGGCAACCTGGCAAGGATTTGATAAATGGATTTCACCATCTATGACATTATTCGGTTCTATCGCCGCCGCGCGCGCCTGCTGCTGACCTTGTTCGCCGGCATTTTCCTGGTCACGATCACGGTTTTCCTGGCTTCCACGAAGCAGTATCAGGCCTCCATTGAAATGTTGCCCCCTGACACGCGGATGGATGGGCTGAGCGCTGCTGCTGGCGGATCGCTGGCCCAGGCGCTGATGGGGGGAGGCACCGCAAACCCCGACTTTGCCAATTTCCTGGCATCCATGGGGTCGATCCAACTGGCGGAGCGGTTGTTAGCCAACCCGACCATCGCCCAGACATTGTTCATTGATCGCTGGGACGCGGAACGCAAACAGTGGAAGCCCTCCTCCTCCCCTGTCGCGCTGGTGGGCCGGACATTGCGTTTCGTCTTCGGCATGAAGGCGGCTGTGGTGCCGACGCCGTTTGAGATGCGGGCTGTGGTCCTGTCCAGCCTGGATGTCGCGAAGAATTCCGATAACCGCTCGACCCGTCTGTCCTTCCGTCACTACGACCCGGTCTTCGCCCGCCTGTTCCTGTCGCAGGTGATCCGTGAGCAGGACGAGATTCTGCGCAAGCAGAAGCTGTCGGTGTACGAGAAGGAGAACGCGACCCTGCGTGAACGGTTCAACGGGGAGCAGAGCCGCGGTGTCCAGGAATATATGATCCGCTGGATATCGGAGAATGAGAGCAAGATCGTGAAGGCGGAAAGTGCGGAATATTTCTCCTTCCAGGTGCTGGACCCGATCAGCGTGACCATGGAGCCGGTGAGCCCGCAGCCGCTTTTGTCCCTGGTGATCAGCTTCATCGCGGCCCTGTTGGGCAGCCTGTTCATTCTCGCGGTTATCGGGTTCGCCCGGCTGGTCTCGCGCGATCCGGACGCCCGATGAGCAAGGGGGCGCTAAGCCCGCTGGGCCCCCGTATTGGCTTCATCGTCCCGGCGGTGGAGGGGGAAGGGGACCTGTTGGCGGATTGCGTGGCCAATCTGCTGCGTCAGGCAGAAAGTCTGCCTGACCTGTCGGTTCGGATTGCTGTCTGCTGGCAGAGTGCCGATGGCATCGTTCCGAACCTGCCTGATGACACGCGTATCCTGCTGCTGACGCTGGGCCGTATTGGCGCGTCGGCGGCCCGCAACCGCGGGCTTGAGAGCCTAGGCGACAGCGTGGACGCGCTGATGTTCGTGGATGTTTGCGTGCGCCCCGATGCGGGTTTCCTGGCAGCGGCCTGGAGAAACCTTCACCATGCGCCCATGGTCAGCGCACCGATTTGTTTCGAAGCCGATCCGATAACCGGCGGAACGGACGATGCCCGGATGGTCGCGGCGAGCTTCGTGGTTTTCCGGGGATTCATCTGGTCCAGCCTTTTCCGGACGGAAACCCTGGCCGGGCAGCGCTTCGAGGAGACGATTGGCCCCGGCACCTCCTCCCCCCACCAGTCTGGAGAGGATGCGCGCCTGCTGCACCGGATCGTGATGGGGCTTAGCCTGACGCAGATGCCTTATTTGCCGGGGCGGCCCGTGCGGCGGCTGCCGCGTCCTGATCTGGCGATCAAGGAAAGGCGTTACGCCTTCGGTCAGGGATATCTGGTGGGGCAGTATCTGCGATATCCGACGCCGGATGGTCGGGCCTACTTCCTGTGGCGGGCTGTTCTGTTCCTGGGGCGCAGCGTCACGCTGCTGCTGCGCGGGCGTGACAGCCGTACCCTGGGCTGGCAGCGAATCGCGGCTTTCATGGCCGGCCTCGGCGGGCGTGATCAAGGCGCGCCGGTTCTCTCCAGGACGGGGGGCACGCGATGACCGTGACGATGGATGGCGTGAAGACCCGGGTGCCGCAGCGGATCGACTGGGATGCGCTGAAGATCATCTTTGTCTGTGCCGCCGTGACCCTCAACAGCCTGGCCAAGCTCTCGCCCGTCATCTACGCGCCATTGCTGGGTGCGGCCCTGCTGATTATGGTCGTCGATCTGTTCCGCCGCCCGTTGCGGCTGGAGGCGGATGGTGTCGCGGGTGGCGTGCTGCTGCTGGCCTATCTTTTCTTCGCGTTGCAGGCCTTTGCCATGTCGATCCTCACCATCTCCCCGATGGGGGCAATGGTGGGGTTGGGACGGTTCCTGTTCGCCTTGCCGATTCTGCTGGCCTTTCTGCTCTATGTCCGGGACTTCCAGACATTGGTCGCAGCCGTGGTCGGCATCGCCATCTTCATGGCGATCGGCAATCTCTCCGTGCCGTGGCAGATGATGTTCGGGGAGATGAAATGGCTGGGATCGGACTATATGCGCGGTGGCTTTGACCGGTATGCCAGTGTGCTGGGCAATGTGACCGCCATTGGCATCTCGGCGGGCTTCTATTTCGCGATCATCCTGATCCTGATGCGCCCCGGCCTTTGGAAGATGCTGATGGGCCTAGCCATCGTCGTGGCAGCCATCGCCAGCCTTTCCAAGGCGGCGATCTTCAATCTGGCCATTCCCGTGGTAGCCCTGGTCGGCTTGAACTTTTTCCCGCGTTTCAGGGTTTTTCACAAGTTCCCGTTCCGGGCCATGACGGGCTTTACCCTGATGGTCATCGGGGTGGTCAGCATCGCCATTCTGGTGCCCTCGGTCAGGGGGCGCGTGCTGGTCAGCCTGGCCAGTTTCGGCGTCAGCAGTCAGGAAGCGGTGCTTGTCGACGATGTCGATGTCGGCACCTCCTTTCATGAGCGGCTGTTCCAGCATCCCGGCAAGGTCTTCTTCAACCTGGATCGGGTCCAGGGACCGACCGGGCATTTGACGGGGGCCGGGTTTGGCATGTCGTCCACGGCGCTGGTGCCACAGCCCGATGAGCTATCGATCATGGCCCATAATCAGCTGGTGGAATTCTGGGCCCTGGGCGGGGTGTTTTACCTGCTGGTCTTCCTGGCCTTCCTGGTGCTGGTCGCCCTGCGGCTTCTGTCGCTGGTCAGCCATTGCCACCGCCACGGTCTTGACCGGCAGCGTCGGTTCTTCACCTGCATGATCGTGGTGATGGTCAGCTACGGTGCCAATCTGCCCTTTGCCAACGGCCTCACCTATCAGCCGACGCAGGCCCTGATCTTCTGGCTGTTCTTTGCGCTGCTGATCCTGCCGCGTTCTATCCTGCTGAAGGAACGGCAGCCGGTGGTATGATCACAGCCGCAGTAGGAAGCCCAGGCGCTTGCGCAGGTCAGCCGGACCAAAGCCCAGGCGCAAGGCATTAACCCGCCGGGCGGCCCAGGATTGCCGGGGCAGCGATGCGAATCCCCTCAGCAGGTCAAGGTCCCGTGCCGACGGGTTCTGCCCGACCTGGCGAAGCAGGGCATCGGCCTGATCAAACCGCTGCTGAAGGAAATGCCGGTAGCCGGGGCCTTCCTTCTGTCGGCGCAGACGGGCCAGCAGCCGCTCGCGCAGGCTCCAGCGGCTGGCCCCGACATCGTTGCCGCCATGCTGGCGGTAATCGATCAGGGCCTCGGGTATGGCCGCGACCTTTCCCGTGAAGGTGCAGCACAGCGCCAGCCACCAATCATGCATGATGGCCTGGTCCGGGATGGGCAGACCCTGGCGGCGGGCCGCCGCGTTGATGCCCATGGCGCAGCCCGTAACGACATTTTCCATCAGCAGATGGCGTGGATGCAGCCCGGTTTCGACATCCAGGCCCTGAAACTCCCACAGGCTGGGATGGCGCACCGTCAGATCGGCATCGACGACGCGCAGGTCGCAGAAGGCAAGGCAGGGAAGCTCCGCGCCATGCCGGCTTTCCAGCGCCTGCAAGGCCTCCAGGGTGCGGGCAACCTTTGTCGGGTGCCAATGATCATCCTGGTCCGCGAACAGCACGTAGTCGGCGTCGCTGGTGGCCAGAAGGCGCCCGAAATTCTGGCAGGCTCCCCCGGCGCGCGTCGGGAAGGTCAGGATACGGGCGCGATCATTCCCGAACCGTGCAGCCCACTCACGCAGCAGGGCAGGCGTATCGTCCGTCGATCCATCATCGCCGATCACAACGCGGAACCCGGCATGGGTCTGCGCCTCCAGCGAGGCGAGCAGGGCCGGCAGGTAACGGGCCCCGTTATAGGTGGCGAGCAGGATATCGACTGAACCGGTCATGCAAAGCTCCGCCAGGGGCGATCAGGACACAAACCGCCGCCGCAGGGTCGCCACAAGCTGTACGGTGACAGCCCGTAGGTGACGGTCCACGACGAGGCCCAGGCAACAGGTGAACGCAAAGCCCAGCCCCGCTTGCCAGAGAACATGCCATCCGCCTGCTGTCAGGTTCTGCTCGATCAGCAGGAAGCACCCGGCCAGCACGGCCAGGGCCGGCAGCAGCTTCACAGTCGTAGTGCCGCGCACGCCCCCGAACCACATCAGCAGCAATGCATCCACCGCCACACGGATACTCCAGGCCCAGGCGGCGCCCAGGGCGCCGAACCGGTCGACCAGCAGCCACAGGATACCGATGAAGGGCAGCAACTCCAGCACATGAATGCGCGCCGCCAGATCCGGCCGTCCCCGGCCCTGCAGCAGCGACAGGGCGATGAAGGCCAGCCCGTTGATCCAGGCGCCGAGGATGAGCACACGGCCGATGGGGGCTGCCGTGATGGCAAAGTCGGGGCTGATCCACAGGCTGAGGAAGGGGCCGATCAGGAACAGGCCCGCCGCACAGCAGGCCCCGAAAAGATAGGCCAGCGCCACGGTGGCGCGGGCGGCCAGATCGCGGGCTTCCTGCTCCTCATACCGCGCGAAGCGGGGGAACACCGCGCGCGACAGGGCGGCGGCCACGATCTGCATCCGCGTCGCCAGATTCATGGGCACGGCGTAATAGGCAATGGCACCGGCGCCGGATTTGGCGCCCAGCACGAACTGATCGATGGAGCTCAGGATGGGGCTGATGATGTTGGTGACGGTTGCCCAGGCGCCGTACTGGAACAGGGACAGGCCCGCTTGGCCGTCATAGCGGTAGAAGCGCAACCGCTCGGACCGGGCCAGCACGGCGAACAGCAGGAGAAGTGCCAGGAACCGGACGCCAAACGCCACCGGCAACACCATGTCCAGGCTTGGCGAGATGAAGGCGGCGGCCAGGGCCGGCACAACCTGACCGCTGATCAGGGCGGAGGTCTGAAGAAGGTTGGCGGCCAGGAAGCGCTCGCGTGCCTCCAGCGCACCAATGCCCACGCCCGTCAGTAGCGCCAGCGGCAGCATGCAGGCGATCCAGGGCAGGCTGGTCTCGACCTCCGCCCAGATGCTGGGGGCCAAGCCGAAGACCCGCTCGAACAGGATCCCCGCCCCCAGATAGATGACTACGCCGCCTACCAGCCCCAGGCTGGCATTGAGATAGAGTGCCGACATCAGAACGCGCCCGCGCTCAATGGCGGGCGCATGCGCCAGACGGGCCAGGGCGTGCGCGGATGCGCGCGACAGGCCGAAATCCAGAAAGCCCAGATAGCCCAATAGAATCCACACGACGGAAAGAACGCCGTAGCGCTCGACCCCCATGTGATGGATATAAATCGGGACCGTCACCAGGGACGAAACGATCGGCAGGGCCATGCCAACAAGGTTGAAGAAGAAATTCTTCTTCATGCTTCTTTGTTCCAATCGCTCAGTCCCTGCTTACTTCCACCTGATGAAGGCACTGTTTGTGCTGCCGGGCCTTCATCGCTGTCCAAAGGCATGCGTCCGGGGGTGGGATGTCGCGGCTTCTCTCACGCCCTTTATGGCCCGTCAAGCCGCATCACGGCAGGTCCTTATAGTCGATACGCCGGAAGTTGAAGGCGATGCGGAACACCATGCCGATCCGGTCCCACTGTCCCCGGCGCATGCGGTTGGCAACGGTGATCAGCAGCCCGCCCATGACCGTGGGCATCGCATAGGGGAAGTGGCGCCAGGTGATCCGCAGCCGGTTGCGGATATTGTAGAAGTCGGCCAGCAGGCTGATATCCTGCCGCTTACCGCCGGTTGACCCGCCTTCCTTGTGATAGACAATGGCGGCCGGGGCATGGCCCAGGGCGAAACGGCCCCGGCCCTTGCGGCAATAATCAACCTCTTCCAGATACAGGAAGTAGCTGGCATCCATCAGCCCCACCTGCTCCAGCCAGGGGCGGCTGATCAGCATGGCGGCGCCGACCACAAAGTCCAGCCGCGTGCCGGCGAACCGGGCGGCGTCCGCCACGGGCTGCGCGTGCCCGATCAGGCGGACCATCCCCGTCCACCGGTTATATTGTGCACCGCCCGCAGCCTGCATGATGCCGGGGCGATCATGATAGGCCAGCGTGGCGCCGATGATGCCCTGGTCCGGGTGGGCGGCGGCATGGGTCAGCACCTGCGACAGCGCATCGGGGGCCACCTCCGTATCATTGTTAAGGACCCAGCAATGGGTCATCGCCGGGTCGCGCAGGGCCAGGCGCAGACCGACATTGTTGCCGCCGGAATAGCCATGATTGCCCGCGTTGCGGATCAGGACGGTGCGGCCGGCTACCGCCGCCCCTGCGACATCCGCCTCCGACAGCTCTGTCCAGTCGTCGCCGAACCGGTCCCGCAGCGCGGCGCGCAGCCGGGGCAGGGAATCGTCCGGCGAAGCATTGTCACAGACCGCCAGCCGCCAGCCTGTCTCCCCCATGGCCAGAAGGCTGTCGATGCAGCTGATCGTGTCGTCCGCCCCCTTCCAGTTCAGCAGGACGATCCATACCGGACGCTTCGAGACAGCCATGATACACCCTTATGTCGCTGACGGTCCGGGATAGACCGCCCCGTTCGGCTGCGTCAACGCGCGTCGTGGTCCCGCGTCGCAGCAATTTGACGAATCATCGGGTATTTTTGTGCGCTTGCGGCGGCTTGCCCCTCGCCGAGGACGGCAATGTTCGCAAGGCCCCGACCCGGCAATTTTTGCTCCAATAGTGTGACGGATTTGGCACACTCGCGAACTCAAAAATTTTTATCAGTAAAATCAATTGGTTATGAGGCTTCCTTCAACCATCCCAAATCAACAGCGACCTCATGTTAGTGAGTTGCTGAACTTTTCGGAATCCGCCGTATCGGTTTCGCCAAATTGCCTCTTGCATGGCGTGGTTCCCTCGCATAAAGAACCTAATGCGCAACTACGGTGCAATCAGTCGGGACGGTTCAGCAGAACGAGCAAATTCACTTTCACACATGGTCGTTGCTTCCGCGGTGTGCGGTCGACCACCAAGACCGCACGGTCTTCCAACTTCCATATGCGGCCGGGAAACCGGTTGCGATTTGCCCTTTGGGCTCGGTGCTGTACCAACCTGAGTAAATTGTACCAGTCAGGCGCTGCCTAATAGCCAACCCACGGAGAATCCTACGATGGCTCTCAATTCGCGTCTCGTCTTTAACGAGGCTTACTACCTCGCCCAGAACCAGGATGTTGCTCGCGCAATCGGCGTGCTGCAGCCCGATGGTGTGACGCGCTTCACCTCAGGTCTGGACCACTTCAACCGTTTCGGTGAAGCTGAGGGCCGTGTGGCCACTCCGCTTTTCAATGTTGACGCTTACAAGGCGAACAACCCGGATCTGGCTGATGCTGGTCTCACCACCGATGCCCAGCTGCGCACCCATTTCTACAAGTACGGCGCCGCCGAAGGCCGCAACGCCCTGTCCTCCACGGTTTTCAACCTGGAATACTACAAGGCGCAGAACACCGATCTGGTGAATGCCGGCCTGACTGACGCTCAGATCGTCCGTCACTTCTACGAGTACGGCGCTGCCGAAGGCCGCGCGGCGACCCTGAACTTCTCGGTGGCCGCTTACAAGGCTGCCAACGTTGACTTGGCCAACCTGTCGAATTCGGTTGCCCGCGCCCACTGGTACACCTACGGCGCCGCCGAAGGCCGCGCTTTCCCGCAGCTGGCTCAGACCTACACCGTTGCGCCGGCGACCAACACCGTCGTTGAAGGTACGGCTCTGACCTTCACCGTGACCTCGGCTCTGCCGGTCACGGAGGCGACGAGCTTCACCTACAACATCACCGGCGACACCAACAATGGTACGCTGACGGCTTCCAAGGCTGAAGATTTCGCGGCCCTGACCGGCACTGTGACGATCCCGGCCGGCGCCTCCTCCATCACCTTCACCGTGACGCCGACCAATGACGGCACGGCCGAAGGCCTGGAAGGCTTCCGTATTTCCCTGTTCAACAGCGGCCTGGTGGTCGTTGCTCAGAGCAGCGTCGTCGCCATCCAGGACGGCGTCGCCAGCCAGACGCTGGCCCTGACCGCCGCGATCGACACGCTGACCGGCAACACCAACAACGACACCTTCACGGCGTCCGCCACGACGCTGAGCGTGTTCGACACGCTGGACGGCGCCGCTGGTACCGACACCCTGACCGTGTCGGGTGCTGGTAACGTCGACACCACCGGCCTGACGGGTCTGACGGTTCGCAACATCGAAACCGCCAACTTCCAGCTGTCCGACGCGGCCTCGTCCGTGACGGCCAACACCACCACCTGGACCGGTCTCACCACCGTCAATGCCACGGTCGGTGCCAAGGCCACCCTGACCCTGTCCAACGATACCGACACCACGGTCACCGTGTCGGCCATCGACGTGTCGAACGGCGCTGTCGCCACCACCGGCGGTCGCAATGTCACGATCACGGCTGTCAATGCCGTTTCGGACGGTGGTGACACGACCGCTGACATCACCGTGACCAAGGCCACGGGTACGGTCAACATCACCAACACCAACAAGCTGGCCGGCGCCGTTGACGGCACGGACGTGACGGTCACGGGCGGCACCACCGTCAATGTGACGCAGTCGACGACCAACTCCACCGTCAACACCACGGCCACGCAGGGTAACGTCTCCGTTACCGGCACTTCCGTGACCACCGCTGTGACCGTGTCGCAGTCGAACAAGGCCACTGCCGCTGCCGACGTTGCCGGTATTACCGCTGGCGATGTGACTGTCACGGACGTGAACGCTTCCAGCGCCACGGCTGCCGGCACCATCGCTTCGGTGACCCTGGCCAATTTTGGCGCCGCCACCCTGGACTCCAGCGCGCTGACCACCGTCACCGCCTCGGGTAACGGTACGTCGCTGAGCATCGGTCGTGGTAACCTGACGGCTACCCCGACCGCCAACACCCTGACCCTGAACCTGAACGGTCTGACGACCTCGGGTGCGGTGACGGATACGGAAGCGCCGTCGGATGATGGTTTCACCACCATCGCCATCACGGCCGCCACCGGCAACTCCACGCTGGCGACCCTGGAAGTGGCTGATGCCACCGCCATCACCGTCGCTGGTGACAAGAACCTGACCATCACCACCCTGACGGCTGGCGCTCTGACCTCCATTGCCAACAATGGCACCGGCGGTCTGACCATCGGTTCCGAGCTGGGTGTCAACGTCGCCTATACCGGTGGTTCGGGTGCCGACAGCATCTCTCTGGGCGCCACGACCAAGGCGATCACCCTGGGTGCCGGCGACGACACCGCAACGGTGAGCGCCACCGCTCTGGGGACCGGTGGTTCGATCAATGGTGGCGACGGCACTGACACCATTGCCCTGACTAACTCGGCTGCTGCCACGGCTTCGGGTGACTCGAAGTTCCAGGGCACCATCTCCAACTTCGAGCGTCTGAGCCTGACCGGCACGGACGCTGCTACTGTCAACTTGGCTAATCTGGGTGGCATCAACCACATCACGGTCGGCGGCGTTACCGGCGCCCTGACGCTGAATGGCGCTACCTCTGGTACCACGCTGGTTGCCAACACGTCCGCCACGGGCACCATCACGGCTGCTCTGTCGGCTGACGGCACCAACGACAGCATCTCGGTCAATGTCAGCGCCAAGTCGGCTGTTACGCACACGAACCTGACCCTGACGGGTTTTGAGAATGTGACGTTCAACACCGATGACTCGGCCACGACCCCGACCGGCATCGCCCATGTCGTGACCACGCTGGTCAATACGTCGGCCAAGTCCATCACGGTGGCGGGTGACGCTGGTCTGAGCCTCGGCACCTTCGCCGGCACCGCTCTGACCTCGTTCAATGCCAGCAACGTGACCAAGGGCGCTGTCAGCTACACCACCGGTGCGCTGGCCGCTGCGGCCACGCTGATCGGCGGCGCGGGCGACGACACGCTGAATGCAGCCTCTGCTACGAAGGCTGTCACGCTGACGGGTGGTGCTGGCAATGATACCCTGACGGGTTCGCTGACGGTTGCCAGCACCCTCAACGGTGGCGTGGGCAACGACGCCCTGACGGGTGGTCGTGGCGCTGACACCGTTGATGGTGGCGACGGCACCGACACCTATCTGGGTACCGTGGCGACCAAGACGGACATCGGTGGTTCCGCTGCCGTCACTGGCGTGGTGATCAATCTCGGTGCCGACGCGCTGAGCCAGGCCACTGTCTTCAAGGCGACGGGTGCTTATCTCTCCGCAGCCGGTTCTTCGGTTGCCTCCAACACCGCTACTTACCTGTTCGGCGCTGAAACCTCGACCGCTCCGGTCATCGTTGACACGCTGATCAGCATCGAGAATGCCACCGGCACCTCCGACGCTGACTACATTGTCGGTTCGGCCGGCGCCAACTCGCTGGTTGGTGGTGCAGCCGCTGATACCATCACTGGTGGTGACG
>CALRNG020000071.1:0-11318 GCA_943369495.1 Rhizobium sp. Q54 | reverse complement strand
CGCAGCAGCTCGCGCGCGGCATTCAGGCTTTCGGTATCGCTGACATAATAGGCGGCCTTGGCGTAGGCCAGGTCGCAGATGGGGGGTACGAAATCCTCGCCCACGCCTTCGACGACCCAGGAACCCGGCTCGTCATGCGTGCCCTTGTTCACCAGATCGGCGATGATGGAGCCGACCGGATCAGCAATGACCATGGCGGTCTTCGGACTGGCCTTGGCGAAGAAGGCGCCCAGGCCCGTGAAGGTGCCACCCGATCCGATGCCGGCCACCACCGCGTCGATATCGCCATCCATCTGGCGCAGCATCTCCGGGCCGGTCCATTCCTCATGCGCGCGCGGGTTGGCCGGGTTGGCGAACTGGTTCACATAGAAGCTGCCGGGGATTTCGGTCGACAGCCGCTCGGCAATGTCCTGGTAATAGGCGGGGTGGCCCTTGCCCACATCGGACCGCGTGATGTGGATCTGCGCTCCCAGGGCGCGCAGATTGTTGATCTTTTCCGTCGCCATCTTGTCCGGAATGACAAGGATCAGGCGGTAGCCCTTGGCAGCGCAGACCAGCGCCAGGCCCAGGCCGGTATTGCCTGCCGTGGCCTCAATCACGGTGCCGCCGGGGGCCAGCTTGCCCTCGGCTTCCGCCGCCTCGATCATCTTCAGCGCGATACGGTCCTTGATGGAGCCGCCGGGATTCTGGTTCTCCAGCTTCAGATACAGCTCGCACGGGCCGGTATCGAAACGGCTGACACGGACGATCGGGGTGTTGCCGATCATGGACAGGATGGCGGGTGCGCCGGACATGTTTCCCCCCTGGGGCAAATTGATTTTACCATCAGGGAACCGCATCCTTAAACCACCCGCAAGGGGGTGTGAAATAACGAAATCAAGCTGCGGCGCGGGCGCGATTCACGCACGATTCCGGCGGAATTGGGCGCCCATCCGCAGTGATCAATCTTGCCTGGAAAAGCGCTTCGACATTGTCGATCAGATTCTGGGCGCAAGACCGTCGCTCCCAGTCCTCCAGCCAGTTCTGTTCCAGGAAGGCCAGGATGGCCGGCTGGCCCAACTCCACCTCCCACAGGATGCCCAGAAGGGAGGCCAGGGCCTCTTCCCTTATCTGTTCCTCCTTGCCCACCACGATCGCGCGGTTGGCCTCGTCTACGCGGCCGGATTCGGGGCCGGCCCCGAGGCCGAAATCGATCAGGGAGCGGCGTTCGGGCGGGGCCACCAGCCAATGCGCCACCTCATGGATCAGGACATAGGCTTCCGACCGGGTGCGGATGGAATGACCGTCATAGGAAAAGGCCGCCTGCGGCTCCTCATCAATCACGCCGATGGCAAAGGCGCGGGCCAGATCGACTGCGGACGCGCGATGGGCAGCCGTATCCACACCCCGTGCGACCAGGTCGCGCGTGGCCGCAACACGGGCCAGCACCTGTGCCGTCCGGCTTTCAGGGGCCAAGTGGCTGGCGACGCTGGCCAGCGCGTCGGGCAGGATATGGTCGGGAATAGTGGTCAGCTGCATGATGTGCAGAAGATATCCGGCGGAGCGCCGGCGTGAAGCGCCAAAGCAGCGCGGCCGGATATCGCGGGGCGCAGAGGTGGCGGGCGCATCATTGCGCCAGCAACGCCAGAATATAGGCCCGGGCCGCCGTCGCATCCCGCGCCCGCAGTGCGCCGCGCCGCCACAGGTCGCACAGCCCATGCACCTCTCCCCAGGCGCGCATGACGCGGTCACGCAGCGCGATGGAAAAGCCCGGCGGGTCGTCTGCCCGACGGAAGGCCTTGGCCGCCAGTTTCGTGACCTTGGCGACCGATGGGGCCAGGGACGGATGCGTCAGGTAATCCTGCCCCGGAATGCCATACATCAAGGCGTAGAGGGCGGGTCGGTCCAGCGCGAAATCCACATAGGCGCGGTAGAGCGGGCCGGGGCGGGGCTGAGTGCCATCAGCATCGAACCCGGCCTGGATGACCGCGGCCAGATCATCGAACCCCTGCGCGGCCAGCGCCAGGGTCAGTTCATGCTTGTCGGTGAAATGGCGGTAAAGGGCGCGGTGGTTCACCCCCACTGCGCCCGCCACTGCGCGAAAGGACAAGGCCTCTGGCCCGTCGGCTTCCACCATGCCCAAGGCCGCCGACAGGGCAGCGGCGCGCAGGTCACCATGGTGGAAGCTGTCGCGACGCGGGGCGTCGGCAGTCAGGGCCGCTTGGGGCTGACGTACCATTCGACCACCATTTTCGACACAGCCTGCCCGGCGGCGTCCAGGATATCCACCTCCACGGGGAAGCGGACTTTCCCCTCCGTCTCCAGCTCTGCCCGAAGCTCGGCCCCCGGACGGCCCGTGCGGGCCACGGCGCGCAGGTCGCCCTTGGCCACGCTCAGATACTGGATCGTCGCCTGGGCCGCCACGGGCCGGATATTCATCAGGACGGGTGCCATGGCCCCGGCCATCGCCCCACCGCTGGCCGTTTCGGCCAGTGTGAAGATGACGCCGGCATGGGGGGTGCCCAGATGGTTCTTCACCTCGGCCTTATCGGTCACCCTTGCCTCGGCAATGCCATCGCCAAGGGCGATCAGATCAATGCCGCAATGGCGCACGAAGGGCAGGGAACCCACCATCTGCTGGCGGATCATGTCATAGACCATCTTGGGCCTCACCTTGAACAACAGGGGAAGGATGATTTTCAGCATGGCAAAGTCTCCGATGGAGACATTGGCTAAAAACGAACGGTCGGTCAAGAATTTTGTTGGGGTGGTTCAGCGGGCCTGGTCCCGGGCAATCAGCAGCAGGTTGATGCTGTCCTGCGCCAGGGTCTGGCGCCTTTCCGGATCGGCGTACAGCGCCTCGGGGAACAGGGACCGGATGGCGGGTGTCACCGTGCTGTCAATGGCGATGACGATCCGTTCCTGATCCGTCTGGTTCTCCACCTGATGCGGCAAGGCGAAATCACCCGTCCAAAGGGTACCGGGCGGATAGGCCACCTTCTCATGCCCGATCCAGGTGAAGGCATCCGCCGGCACCCGCACCGGCAGCAGCAGGCGGCAGATGTCAAGGTGAAGCGCCTGATGGTCGAAATGCCATGTCAGATCGACCCCTTGCGGCTGCCGGGTGATGTGCAGGCCGAAGGGATCAATCCCGGCATCCCGCAGCAGGTCCGTGAGGATGGGAAGATGGGTCAATGGCGGCTGTGGTACGGCCCTCCCCTTCTGATCCTTGTACAGAAGGGTGATCGCCGTCCAGTCCCCGTTGGGATTCCCGAAGCGGTTGCGCTGGTCATCCGGCACGCTTTCGATGGCGGCCTGGACCTGCTGCTCCAGCAGGGCCGCATTGACCCGGATGTCGGACGGTGCCGACAGCATCAGGCCGGACCCGACCGTCACGTCCTGCCAGGGCAGCAGCGCCGTCATTCGTTACCGCCGGTGGAACAGCATGACGCGGAAGGCCGGCTGGTCGGGAGCCTTGGCCATCTGCATGCCCAGTTCCTCGCCCAGGAAGGCGGTGCGGTCGAATTCCGGGAAGTAGGTGTCGCCAACGGGGCTGGCCGCAATCTCCGTCAGGAAGACGCGGTCAGCCACGGGCAATGCGGCGGCATAGATCTGTGCGCCGCCGATCACCATCACCTCATTCCCGCCAGCGTCTTCGGCCAAGCGCTTGCCCGTCGCGATGGCGTTTTCCAGGTCATGGACGACGATCGCGCCTTCCGCCTGGAAATCCCGGTTGCCGGTGACCACGATATGCGGGCGGCCGGGCAGAGGCTTGGACCCAAAGCTTTCCCAGGTCTTGCGGCCCATGATCATGGGCTTGCCCATAGTCACCTGCTTGAAGAAGCGCAGATCATTGGGCAGCTTCCAGGGCATGCGGCCTTCATGACCGATAACCCCGTTACGGGCGACGGCGGCGATCACGGAAAGGAACAAGGCAAAGTCTCCAGACGGTCGATGGGTGACAATAGCCGCCCAGCGGGCTAATGAACAACCACTTGCAGCATTATGGGCCAAGGGGAGCCGACGGTCGATGCGCCATCCCGAACAGCAATATCTGGACCTGATGGAAGACATCCTGGCGCGCGGCGATGCCCGCGTGGACCGGACGGGTGTCGGCACCAAGTCCCTGTTCGGGGCCATGATGCGGTTCGACCTGTCGGACGGCACGATCCCGATCCTGACCACCAAACGCGTCTATTGGAAAATGGCGGTCAAGGAAATGCTGTGGTTCCTGACCGGCGGCACCAATATCCAGCCGCTGCTGAAGGAGAAGGTGACCATCTGGACCGACTGGCCGCTGGCCACCTACCGCCGGGAGACGGACGACGCGATCAGTCAGAAGGAGTTCGAGCAGCGGATTGTGGAGGATGACGAATTCGCGGCCCGTTGGGGTGAGCTGGGGCCGGTCTATGGCAAGCAATGGCGCCGCTGGCTGGGTCCTGACGGGCGGGAGCATGACCAGATCGCGGCCCTGATCAAGGGGTTGCGGGAGAATCCTGCCAGTCGCCGGCTGCTGTTCCATGCCTGGAACGTGCCGGAACTGGGCGGCATGGCCCTGCCGCCCTGTCACATGGTCTATCAGTATCATGTGACCAGCGATGGCCGCCTGAATGGCTTGATGTATCAGCGCAGCTGCGACGTGCTGCTGGGCCTGCCCTTCAACCTGACCGGGGCTGTCGCCCTTCAGGCCATGCTGGCGCAGCAGGCGGGGTTGCGGCTGGGGGAATTCGTCTGGATGGGCGGGGATGTGCATCTCTACCTCAACCACCTGGACGCAGCCCGCGAACAACTATCCCGCAGCCCGCGCCCCCTGCCGCGCCTGACCCTGACCCCGCGCGCCGACAGTATAGACAGCTACCGGATCGAGGATTTCATCATCGAAGGCTATCACCCGCACCCGCCGATCAAGGCGGACGTAGCGGTGTGAGCGGCACCCTGCTCAGAAAATAGTCAATATTTTACAGTAGGATGACAGTGGTTTTCATGGGAAGCTGACGGCCTGTTCTGACCCGCCGGAGATGGCCCGCGATGACCCGCCTGCGTTCGCTTGCCCTGTCGCTTTGCCTTGCCACCGCGCTGTGCGCGATACCGGCCATGGGAGCCTGGGCGCAGAAGGAAAGTGCCACGGTGACGGCGCTGCCCGTGGGCCGGGC
This sequence comes from Rhizobium sp. Q54, assembly GCA_943369495.1. GTDB lineage: Bacteria > Pseudomonadota > Alphaproteobacteria > Azospirillales > Azospirillaceae > Niveispirillum. The sequence goes on along the minus strand of CALRNG020000071.1, from coordinate 6,186 downwards.
CATGGTGTCGTCGGCGGACCCGCGCGCCACCGATGCGGGGCGTGAGATTCTGCGGCAGGGCGGGTCGGCAGCGGATGCGGCGGCGGCCCTGATGCTGGCTTTGACGGTGGTGGAGCCGGAATCATCCGGCATCGGCGGCGGCGGCTTCATGCTGTACCACCCGGCAGGGTCCAAGGACACGTTCAGCTATGACGGGCGCGAGGAGGCGCCGTCGGCGGCCAAGCCCGACCGGTTCATGAAAAACGGCCAGGAAATGGATTATGAGCTGGCGCGGGCCGGCGGCCTGTCCGTCGGTGTGCCGGGCAATATCCGCCTGATCGAACTGGCCCATGCCCGCCATGGCAAACTGCCCTGGAAGGCTTTGTTCCAGCCGGCGATCAAACTGGCGCGGGACGGCTTTGTCGTCACCCCGCGCATGGTGAAGATGCTGGAGGAACAGAAGCCGCTGCTGTCGGTATCACGGGAAGCGCAGGACCTTTACTACCAGCCCGATGGCACGCCCAAGCCGGCGGGATCGGTGATCAAGAATCCAAAGCTGGCCGATCTCCTCACCCTGGTGGCGGAGAAGGGGGCCGATGCCTTCTATAAGGGTCCGGCGGCGGACCGGCTGCGCGCGGCGGTGGGCAGTGCGCCGCGCAACCCCAGCATTATCACGGCTGAGGATATGGTGAATTACCGCGCGGTGCCGCGCCCGCCCGTCTGCGGCACCTACCGTGTCTATGTGGTTTGCGGCATGGGTCCGCCCTCGTCGGGCGGCATCGCCGTACTGACCATCCTGAAACAGATGGAAGGGTTCGACATTCCGGCCATGGGGCCGAACAGCCTGGAGGCCTGGCATATCATCGGCGAATCGATGCGGCTGGCCTATGCCGACCGGGCGAAGTGGCTGGGCGATCCCGACCATGTGAAGGTGCCGGTTCAGGGCTTGACCGACCCCGCCTATATCCAGGACCGGGCAAAGCTGATCGACCCGAAAAGGGCCATGCCGAAGGCCCCGGCGGGCAACCCGAAGGATGCGCCGCGTGTGTCGGAAATCCCCGACAATGAAATCCCCGGCACCACCCATTTCTCTGTCGCCGATGAATGGGGCAATGTCGCCTCCATGACCTCCACCATCGAGGATATCTATGGCTCCGGCATCATCGTGGATGGTTATGTGCTCAATAATGAGCTGACGGATTTCAACTTCATCCCCGATGTGGATGGCGTGCCCACTGCCAACCGGGTAGAACCCGGCAAGCGCCCGCGCAGCTCCATGTCGCCGACCATCGTCTATGACCAGAACGGTCAGGCCGTCCTGGCCATTGGTGCCGCCGGCGGGCCGACCATCATCGCGCAGGTCGCCAAGGCTATCGTGGGCGTGCTGGACTGGAAGCTGGATGTGCAATCGGCCCTGGCTCTGCCCACCTTCATGGGCAGCGACAACACGATCCGCATTGAGGCCGGAACCAATGTTGGCGGCATGGCCGACAAGCTGCGCGCCATGGGGCATGAGGTGGTGGTCGATGATTTCGGCGGCAAGCTGAACGGGATAGACAAGATGACCGGCCAATGGCGCGGCGGGGCGGACCCCAGGTCGAACGGGACGGCGGGGGCGCCGTAACTTCGTGTGCCCTCAAGCGCCGGGCGGGCGCATCCGCGCCCTTGGGCTTCACGCGCACATGGGTGCGCGGGCGCTCAATGCGCCAACCGAGGATGGATGCATCCATCCTCGGTAAAGGGTGTGGCCCCCAACAACCCCCTTTAAACCCGCGTCCCAATCGCCTATATGAAGCGTGTCGGGTTCGCCCGACTATGGGGATAAACGCGGTGTGGAATAGACGTTGCGGACCCGGGGGCGGTACCCGGCGCCTCCACCATTCACCTTCGGCCTGACGGCTGATGGTTCATGGGGGCGAAACAGGATCGACGCGCGTAATAAAGGCATAGTCTTCCCTCGGCATGATACCGCCGTTATCGGGTCAAACCTCATAGATGCCAACGATAACTCGGCGTCTGACCTTCGCATGGCTGCCTAATTCCCCCTTAAGGGCGTTAGTCAGTTAGCTTAGTTCGCAGCCCGGGGGGAGCTGGGCAACAGAATCCCCCCACCTTATTTAGCTTTCCCTCAAGCGCCGGGCGGGCACATCCGTGCCCTTGGGCTTCACGCGACCACGCGGTCGCGGGCGCTCAACCCGCCAGCCAAGCTCTGCTTGGCGGGGTGTTCTGGCACCTGTTAAGCCCCCAATCCCGCATGGCTGCGTACGGGAACGCAGACATTTGCGCCCGACGCTTGATTATCCGTCCGTAATAGGCTTGTCTGGGGCCTGATGGGGGACGGATTGTTCCGTCATGTTCGTTGCCAGGGGTTTACTGTACCGATGTCCGAGGAAATGCTCCGCTATGACCGCATGGTCGAGGCTGCCAAGCGCGGCGTCGTCAGACAGGCCCTGCGTGAGGTTCTGACCCGGGGTGGGCAGCTGCCGGGCGAACATCATTTCTATGTCACCTTCCGCACCGATGCCGAAGGGGTTGATATCCCCGATTATCTCCGCGCCAAATACCCGACGGAGATGACCATCGTCCTGCAGTACCAGTTCTACGACCTGACGGTGGAAAACGATAAGTTTGCCGTCACCCTGTCGTTCGGCGGTGTGCTGCGCCGGCTGGTCGTGCCCTATATCACCATCATCACCTTTGCCGACCCGTCGGTGAATTTCGTCCTGCAGTTCCAGCCTGATGACATGCCGGACCTGCTGGTGGACGAGGAGGATATGGAGCAGGAGGCGGACGAGGCCACGGCAGTGGCGGACGATCCCGATGACGATACGCCCAAGCCGACCGGCACCGTCGTCGCCCTGGACGCCTTCCGCAAGAAATAAGGCCAGCCCATGGCCCCGCGCCGCCCACCCGCGTTCGTCACCCATGTGCTGGAGCTGATGCAACCGCTAGGGCCGGTGGTGGCGCGGTCCATGTTCGGCGGCTGGGGCCTGTCGCTGGACGGGCTGACCTTCGCCCTGATCGCGGGCGAGGAACTTTATCTGAAAACCGACGCGCAGAACCGCCTCGCCTATGAGGCGCTGGGCCTGCCCGCCTTCGCACCCTATGAGGACCAGCCGGAGCGGACGATGAATTATCATCGTCCCCCGGCGGACGCGCTGGAGGATGCGGACAGTCTGATGGTCTGGGTCCGCCCCGCGTTCGAGGTGGCGGTACGCGCACCGCGCAAGGCGAAGAAGAAGTAGCCGCACGGGGCCTTTCCGCACGGTCGTGCGCTTTCCGGCTTGACGGCGGTTGCGGCTTCGGGCGTCCTGTGCGCCAACGATAATCCCAGGCTGGGGAGAGACCGAAATGACCGAGCATGTGCTGGTGAGTGACGCCGACGGCGTGCGCACGATCACCCTGAACCGCGCCGACAAGCGCAATGCCCTGACCGCCGCCATGTATGCGGCGATGGCCGACGCGTTGAAGGGCGCACCCGATGCCGGCATGCGGGCCGTCCTGTTCCAGGGGGCGGGCGGGTTCTTCACGGGCGGCAATGATATCGGCGATTTCCTGGCCAATCCGCCCGCCAATGATGATGCGCCGGTGTTCCAGTTCCTGTTCGCGCTGGCCACATCGCCGCTGCCCCTGGTGGCGGCGGTGGAGGGCATGGCGGTTGGCGTGGGCACCACCATGCTGCTGCATTGCGATCTGGTCTATGCCTCGCCCGACGCGCGCCTGCATGTGCCCTTCGTCGATCTGGGGCTGGTGCCGGAAGCCGCCAGTTCCATCCTGATGCCGCGCACCATGGGCCATGCCCAGGCGGCCCGCATGCTGATGCTGGGTGAACCGTTGGGCGCGGAGGAAGCGCTGGCGACCGGCATCCTGTCGGGCATCGTGCCCGCCGCCGATCTGGCCGCCACCGCACTGGCCAAAGCCAAGGCCCTGGCGGCCAAGCCGGCGGGCGCCATGCGCCAGACCAAGGCCCTGATGCGCCCCAATCAGGCTGAGGTGCTGGCCACCATGAAGAAGGAAGGCCAGATTTTCGGCGCCTGCCTGCGCTCCCCCGAAGCCATGGCGGCCTTCCAGGCCTTCATGATGAAGGGGAAGAAGTAAGGGATGTGGCGGCGCGGGCGGCGATGCGGTAGAGCTATGCCGCCCTGCAACATGACCGGTTCTCCGCCCCATGATCCGTCGCCTTGCCGCCCTTGCCACCATCCTGCTGGCCCTATCCGGCCCCGCTGCTGCACAGTCCGCTCTGGTCGGCACCGAGACCACCAACGACACGGCACCCTTGTGGGAAGCGGGCGTGCTGGCGGCCGGCGGCTATGTCGCGCATTACCCGGCGGCCTCGCAGGGGCAATTCAAGGCACTGCCTCTGCCCTATCTGATCTATCGCGGCGACACGCTGCGCATCGGTGACCAGGGTCTGGTCCGCGCCCGCAAAGAACTGGCCGACGACAGGCTGGAACTGGATATCGGCCTGGACGGGTCCTTCGATGTCGACAGCAAGGATAACAAGGCGCGTCAGGGCATGCCTGACCTGGACCTGCTGATCGAAGCGGGGCCGAAGCTGACCTGGCATTTCCAGCCCAAGCAGGCCAAGACCCAGATCGATCTGGGCGTGGAAGTCCGGGCCGTGATCGCCACCCGCCTCATCGCCTTCGATTATGAAGGCATCACGGTGAACCCGGAACTGTCCTGGTTCGACCATGGCTTCGCCGGCACCAATCTGCGCGCCTATGCCGCCATCGGCCCCATCTTCGGCTTCGATGGCGTGAACGATTATTTCTATGCCGTCGATCCGGCCTACGCCACGACGGGACGCGCCGCCTATAAGGCCAAGGAAGGGTATATCGGCACCAAGACCACGCTGGGCATGGCCTACCCGGTCACCGAACGGTTGCTGGTCTTCGGCGCGGCCCAGGTCGGCTATTATGGCGGCTCGGTAAACGAGGACAGCCCGCTGTTCCGCGACAAGACCAATGTCAGCGTCGGTGCCGGCGTGCGCTGGTCCTTCTGGCAGTCGGACGCCCGCGTGCCGGTGGTGCGCTGATCCTGCTGCCCATTTCGGCGGCAATGCCGCCTGATTAGGCAGATGCCGGGCGGTGCGGATGTGGGGAAGCGTTGTCACGGGCCGTTTTTACACTTGGCACGCGATTCGCAAAGTGGTTCTGGCACATGCACGGGGATATTGGGTAACCCCACCGGTTGGCGACAGGCGGTCGGCATGATGTTGAAATTGGGGTCCCCTCACGGGGATCTGGCTGGGGATCGACGCCCGGCAGTGGGGTGACCTGCTGCCGGGCGTTGTTTGTTTCAGCGCGCCGCCCCCCGCCGCCCCCGATAAAATACATGCCGGCGCAGGGGGTGGCCTTCCGGCAGGCGTGGATGATCGAAATCCATCGCCGGTTCGTGGCGCAGGCCGATCCGTTCCATGACGGCGCGCGAGGCTTTGTTATGGGGCACCGTGAAGGACACGATCTCATTCAGCCCCGCAGGGCCGAACCCATGGGCAAGAGCGGCCTTCGCCGCCTCTGTCGCGTAACCCCGCCCCTGGAACGCCGGGGACAGGCGCCAGCCGATTTCAACGGCGGGCAGGAACCCGGCATCGAAGGTCACGGGCATCAGGCCGGCCATCCCGATCAGGGTGTCCGACGCCTTTTCCACCAAAGCCCAGTAGCAGAACCCGTATTCCGCCTGAAACCCCTGCTGCCGCCTGATGCTGGCCGCGTTCATTTCCCGCGTGAAGGGACCGGCCAGCCATTGATAAACGGCGGGGTCATCATTGATGGCGGTAAGGGCGTCCAGATCACTGTCCAGCCAGGGGCGCAGGATCAGGTGGTCGGTGTGGATCATGAGTTAAACTGTCAAACGCTCTCAACAGTATTGGTTCGGATGTTCGCAAGCTCCTGTTCTAAATCCCTTTTCGCAGCCTCTATTAGGCGAATGTTGCGAGTTTCAAATATGCAGATCGTTTCTGCGTCTGTCTTTATCAAAAGATGATAAGGATTTTTAAAATCTTGGCCAGTTTTAGAGAAAACATAAATCACAAAAATCAGAAATACAGCCAATATTGGAATAGATATTGAAAAAAATGCTATAAACACTAATATTGCTTCTGCTGAAATCATAATTATGAAAATAAGCAATGCCATGGATATAGCAACATATAAATTATATCTGATAGATGGCTCCTGATTAATGAAAACATCTTTGATTTCT